>NZ_JABXXP010000174.1 GCF_013376155.1 Nguyenibacter vanlangensis | reverse complement strand
CTGGCGGCCTGGCCGCTCTTCGCATGGCTGGCCGCCGCGCCGTCGGCGACGCGGCTGATGCTGGTGCAATCGGCCTTCATCGTCTGCATCTATGGCGGCTACTACGCGTCGGTGCCGGCGCTGATGGCGGACCTGTTCCCCGCCCGCAACCGGGCCAGCGCCATCGCGCTCAGCTATGCCGCAAGCCAGCTCCTGTTCGGCGGCTTCACGCCGCTGCTGCTCTCGCTCCTGACGCGCCGGCCGGGCAACCTGCCGGCACCCGGCCTGTACCTGCTCGCCGTGTCGGCGCTCAGCGTCTCCTGCCTCTGCCTGGCGGGCCCGTCGATCCGCGACGCCGCGGCGCGAAGGACGACATGACGCTGCTTCCTCAGCCGGGCAGGTCGGGCGCCGTCATTCCCGGAAGGGACAGGTCGGAAATGGAGGCCGTGCAATGCGCCTCGAACCGTTCGAGCAAGCGTGATTTCCGGATCGTCTCCAGCGTCGCGATCCCGACCACCATCGGGCGATGATCGCCCGCCAGCCTGACCCGGACGACGCGCCGTCCATCCAGGGCGAGATCCGAACGAGGCCGCACATTGGCCAGCGTGTAGCCATATCCGTTGGCGACCATCGTGCGCACCACTTCCTGATGCGAAGAGCGGGAATACATCTTCGGTTCCAGCCCCTCGCGAAAGAAGAGCCCGAAGAAATATTCGCGGCTCAACGGCAGGTCGAGCAGGATGAGCGGCTCGTCCGCGAGTTCGCGAAGGGAAACCTCTTCGCGGTCCGCGAAGGGATGCGCCGCGCTGACCAGGATATGGGGTGGCAGGCTGGCGAGGGGCAGGAAACTGATGTCCTCGGGAATCTGGAGGTCATAGGTGATGGCGATGTCGATCTCGGCGCGCTTCAGCCTTTCCATAAGCTGTTCGTGATCGGCCTCGAACTGCCGGATTTCGGTGGCCGGATAGGCGGACATGAACCCGTGCGCGAGTTCCGGCATGATCATCGGCGCCAGGGTGACCATGGCGCCGACCGTCAATTGGCCCCGCACCTGGTCCGTGACCTCGGACGCGGCGGCATAGAGTCCTTCGGCCATCTGGATCACCCGCTTCGCTTCCGCGACGAGCCGGCGCCCGGCCGGCGTCAGCGACAATCCCTGCGCATGATGGCGGATGAAGAGCTGAACGCCGAGTTCCTGTTCGAGATGGGCGATCGCAGTAGAAATTGAAGGCTGGGAAATCGAGAGTTTCTCCGAGGCATGTCGGATCGACCCGGCTTCGCCTGCCGCGATGAAATATTCGAGCTGACGAAGCGTATAGCGCATGCCGTCTTTTATACCATCGCACGCCGACAGGCGAGAGGCCGCGCTCAGTCCTTGTAGTCGGGCTCCTCCCTGTCGAGGATCAGCTTCATTTCCTCGAAGTGGCGGATGGAGAAATCCGTGATGCGCTCCCAGTCCCCGGCTGTCTTTTCCGCGACGTCGTCGGCCAGGACCGAAAGCGGCCTGCCGGTCGAATAGGCCGTGACGAGTATCTGGCAGGCCCGTTCCAGCGTATACATGTCGTCGAAGGCTTCGCCGACGGTGCGGGCGACGACCATGACGCCGTGATTGCCCATCATCAGCCGGGTCCTGTCGCCCATCAGCGCCGCGAGGCGGGCGCCCTCGGCCGCGCTGTCGGCCATGCCGCCATATTGCCTGTCGATCGCGATTCTTCTGAAATATCGGGCCGTATTCTGGTCGATCGGGGGAATGACGGGATCCTGCAGGGTCGCGATCGCCGTCGCATGGACAGGATGCAGGTGCATGGCCACCCGCGCGCGCGGGTTGATCCTGTGCAGTTGGCCGTGAATGGCCCAGGCGGTCGGATCCAGGTCGCGGCTGTCCGCATCGCCCGGCTGCCGCGCATCCACCAGGACGAGGTCGCGCGCGCGTATCCTCGAGAAGTGCCGCCATTTCGGGTTGATGAGAAAGCGCGTGCCGTCTTCGGAAATGGCGGCGCTGAAATGGTTGGCGACGGCTTCGTGCATTCCCAGGCGCGCCGCGATGCGCAGGGCGGCGGCCAGATCCACCCGCACGCTCTGTTCGTTGTCCTGGCTCAAGACCGCCTCCGCGGGATGGTTTCCCTCATGACGGAGGCAGCGTAGAATCGTGACGTCTATCGGGTAAAGATTGTTTTTTTGAAGCCGTCATAAGGTTTTTCGTTGCCCGAAGCACCGCCGCCCGGCTCTTAGGAAAATGCTAAGCATCGATGATCAAAATGATTGTTTGTGGAATTTTCTGATTTCATTACAAGAACGAACGGCTTTTCATGCGCCGGAATGATCTTCGGCACGGTCGGAAAAGGGTATCCGGAATGGCAACCGAAAAAGTCGATACGCTCGTGATCGGCGCGGGTCAGGCCGGACTGGCCATGAGCGAGCATCTGGGCCGGCGGGGTGTGTCGCATCTCGTCGTGGAACGGAAGCGGATCGCCGAGCGCTGGCGGTCCGAGCGTTGGGACTCCCTGGTGGCCAACGGGCCGGCCTGGCATGACAGGTTTCCCGGCATGACATTTCCGGACGTCGATCCGGACGACTTCGCGCCCCGCCAGAAGATCGTCACGTATTTCGAGGCCTATGCCCGGCGGATCGATGCCCCGGTCCGCTGCGGGGTCGAGGTCCTGTCGCTTCGCCGGAACGAAGGCGGCTCCGGCTTCGCGGTGGAAACCTCGTCCGGCGTGATCGAGGCGACGAACGTCGTCGCCGCCACCGGACCGTTCCAGAAACCGGTCGTCCCCCCGATCATTCCGCCCGATGCCGGGGTGCTGCAGATCCATTCCAGTGCGTACCGCAATCCGGACCTGCTGCCGGCAGGCGGTGTCCTGGTCGTCGGCGCAGGGTCCTCGGGCGTGCAGATCGCCGACGAACTGCGGCGCGCGGGCCGCCCCGTCTGGCTCTCCGTCGGCCCCCATGACCGGCCGCCCCGGCGCTATCGGGGGCGTGACTTCGTCTGGTGGCTCGGCGTCCTCGGAATGTGGGACATGGCGGTCAGCAGCCCGTCCATGGAACATGTCACAATCGCCGTCAGCGGCGCGCGCGGCGGACATACGGTCGATTTCCGCCGGCTGGCGCAGGACGGCATGACCCTCGTCGGCAGGACGGATTCCTTCCGGGATGGTGTCCTGCACGTCGCACCGGACCTGAAGGCGAATATCGACCGGGGCGACGCGGATTATCTCGCGATGCTGGACGCGGCGGATGCCTATGTGGCGCAGCAGGGACTGGATCTTCCCGAAGAGCCCGCGGCACGGGCGATCGGGCCGGATCCCGCATGCGTCACCGATCCCGTCCTGTCCCTGGACCTGCACGGGGCGGGCATCGCCTCCGTCATCTGGGCGACCGGCTATGCGCTGGATTTCGGTTGGATCAAGATCGACATCTTCGACGCGAAGGGCAGCCCGCGCCATCGCAAGGGCGTGTCCGACGAACCGGGGCTCTATTTCCTCGGCTTGGCCTGGCTGACGCGCAGGGCGTCGCCCTTCATCTGGGGCGTCTGGCATGATGCCGACTATCTGGCCGGCCATATCGCGGCGCGGGGATGACCGGCACAGAGACCATCACAGAGACCATTCTGGACCGGCTCGTGGCATTCCCGAGTGTCTGCGGCCAGTCCAACACCGACATGATCGGCTGGATCGCGGCGCATCTCGCCGCGCTGGGCGCGCGGGTGCGGCGCATCCCCGGCGACAGGCCGGACGCGTTCAGCCTGTTCGCCTCGGTCGGGCCGGATATCCCCGGCGGCATCGTCCTGTCGGCGCATTCGGACGTGGTGCCCGCCGCCGGTCAGGCCTGGTCCTCTGATCCCTTCGTGCTGACGAAGCGGGACGACCGGCTGTACGGCAGAGGGACCAGCGACATGAAGGGGTTCCTGGCCTGCATGCTGACGGCCGCCGGGAAAGCCGCCGCCCGCCCGCTGGTCCGTCCGCTGCACCTGGCGATCTCCCATGACGAGGAACTAGGGTGCCTCGGCGTCCGTTCGCTGCTGGCGGCGCTGAAGACGGATGCCGGCATGCGGGGCGCCGCCGGCTGCATAATCGGCGAACCGACCGAAATGGCGGTCGCCGTCGCGCACAAGGGAAAGATCGCCTTCCGGATCGTCTGCCGGGGCGAGGCCGCGCACTCCGCCGATCCGTTCCGGGGAACGAACGCGATCGTCCTGGCCGCCCAAATGATCGGCCGGCTGACGGATCTCCAGGACCATATCCGCGTGACCGAGCCGCACGATACGCGGTTCGCGGTGCCGTTCTCCACCGTCCAGGCGGGGCTGATCGAGGGGGGAACCGCGCTGAACATCGTTCCCGATCTCTGCGTGGCGACGGCCGAGATGCGGCTGATTCCCGGCCAGGACGGCTCGGCTTCCCTTGCCTGGCTGGACGCCGCCGCACGGCGCGTGGAGGCCGAGGCCGGCCGGGGGACGATCCGGATCGACATCGTCAACGCCTATCCCGGGCTGGATGGATGCGCCGACACCAAAATCTGCGCGCTCGGCCTGCGCGCGGCCGGACGGAATGCCCCCGGCGTGATCGATTTCGGCACGGAAGCGGGGCTGTTCGCGCAGCAGCTCGGCCTGCCCTGTATCGTCTGCGGTCCGGGATCGATCGGCCGAGCGCACAAGGCGGACGAATATATCACCACGCGGGAACTGGCGCAGGGCGACAGGTTTCTCGACGGGATCCTGGACCGACTCCGCCGCTGAACCGGGGCACCCGCCGAAATATGTCGAAGAGACAGGGAGAAAGACGGACATGACCTTTTCCATCATCGCCAGATGCGCGCGGACGGGCCAGTTCGGCATCGCCGTGTCCTCCTCGTCCCCCGCGGTCGCCGGCCGCTGCGCGTTCGCCCGGGCCGGGGTGGGGGTGGTGGCGTCGCAGAACGTGACGGATCCGCGGCTTGGCCCGCTCGGCCTCGACCTGATGGACGGGGGCAGCAGCGCCGCCGAGTGCCGCGATGCCCTGGTGCGCACCGGCCCGTTTCCCGAATTCCGGCAACTCGCCGTCATGGATCGCCACGGCACGGCGGCCGTCTGGTCCGGGGCGCGGACGCTGGGGTGTCATGCGACGGCGGTCCGCCGAAACGTGGCGTCGGCCGGCAACCTGCTGGCCAACGCGACGGTGCCCGACGCGGTCGTGGAGGCTTTCCTCGCCTCCGACCCGTCCCAGGAACTCGGCACGCGCCTCCTG
>NZ_JABXXP010000173.1 GCF_013376155.1 Nguyenibacter vanlangensis | reverse complement strand
ACCATCGCCGCCCGCCTCGTCGCCTGTGACGCCAGCCCCGCCGTCCGCGCCCGCGT
The DNA here is from genome assembly GCF_013376155.1 of Nguyenibacter vanlangensis. GTDB lineage: Bacteria > Pseudomonadota > Alphaproteobacteria > Acetobacterales > Acetobacteraceae > Gluconacetobacter > Gluconacetobacter vanlangensis. The sequence continues at coordinate 5,176 of NZ_JABXXP010000173.1, read as the reverse complement.
GGCCGAACTCGGCCTGGCCGACAGGGTCGAGGCCGATCCCCTGCGCGCGGTGGCCGATGCCGACTGCGTCATCCTCTGCGTGCCGGTCGGCGCGGTGGCCGAAGTCGGCGCTGCGATCCTCCCGGCCATGAAGCCCGGCGCGATCCTGACCGAGGTCGGATCGACCAAGCAGTCGATCATCGGCGCCATCGCGCCGTTCCTGCGGCCGGACGTCCCCTTCGTGCCGACCCACCCGATGGCCGGCACCGAATATTCCGGCCCCGACGCCGGCTTCGCCACCCTGTTCGACGACCGCTGGTGCCTGCTGACCCCGCTGCCCGACACCGACCCGGCGGCGGTTTCGATCATCGAAACGCTGTGGCACCGCATGGGCGCGCGCACCCGCATCATGGACGCGGCGCACCACGACCGGGTCTGCGCCATCGTCAGTCACCTGCCGCACCTGCTGGCCTTCACCATCTGCGGCACCGCCGACGATTTGGCTGATGAAACCCGCTCCGAAGTGCTGGATTTTGCCGCTTCGGGCTTCCGCGACTTCACGCGCATCGCCGCCTCCGACCCGGTCATGTGGCGCGACATCTTCCTCAACAACCGCGACGCCCTGCTGGAAATGCTCGCCCGCTTCACGGAGGACGCACAGGCCATGGCCAGGGCGATCCGCTGGGGCGACGAAGCCTTCATCGTCGACCGCATCGAACGCGGCCGCCGCATCCGCCGCAGCCTCCTCGAAAACCGCCAGGCCTGAACGCTACGCGCGCGCCCGGTTGCAGACACGCGCTCGAGAGATGCAGCATGCCGCGCGGCATCAGCACGGTGACGGCGCCTGCCTTCGGAAGTCACGCCCTATTCCGGCATCTACATGGGCGAATATGGATCCTTAAGTGGTATAACCCCACTAAATTTGGGCGGCTGGTCTGCGGGGAAAGTAGAATGTCCGGTTCACGATGATTGTATTTAGGATTATCAGACCGTCATAAGATGGAATAGTCTTTTAGCGAATTATTGATTGTACGCAAATCATATAGGAATGGTGATCATGTAGATACTTTTCGGCTGGGAGCGCTCTCTCGCGTAGCCCGATTTACCGAGACTGCGCAACGCACTATTCATGATTCGTCCTGGGGTAGGCTGCGTTGAATCGAATCGACCAAGCGACTACCAGCTCCCACTATTTTTGAAAGAACCTTTAACTGCTCCCGACAAGTAACACTTTCTGTAGGCTTAGGATAATTGATTCTATGATCAATTTCGCCCCAGATCTCTTCAAAAAGCGTTCGGACTTGAAGCTCGCAGCAGACAGATGCATCCATTCTCGGTTTCAGTAAATAATGAACGCTTGTGTAACTAGTATCTCTTTGAAGTACTTCTAAGTCAAATTTCTTAAAAAATTCAGTAGCCTCTGGATCCCAAGTGTAAGCTTTCGGACGCTCATATAGGACCCAGTCGCCGCCTGAAACTCGCTGTCGAACACTGTTGTCGACAACTTCGAAATCACCTTGGAAGAGAAGGAGAATTCTTACTCCTGCTAGGTCAGTAATTTCGGAAAACAAATTATCTGGGGTAATCAACCGTTCTGACGAAGATTTTCGCTCAATTTTTTCTCGAATATGACTCCTGTCCTTTAGACGCCACTTCATCGAGTGAATTACAGATTTTCCATCAACCTTTACGCTTGGATGTGTCGAAAAAAACTTATGAACACCATCCATAAATATCTCGACATCTGGGATACCTTTCTCCAGCGCTTGTTCGAAGGCGGACCAATCTGCGTCATTCATATCAAACCACCATCAGCCTATCGATTACGTCTCTTGCAAATGTCTGATAGGATTCTTTAGTGGCTTCATAGATCTTTCTATTTCCGCTGATTGTAGATACATCTCCGCTATCTAAATTCCCACATGAAGGCAATTCCCACATTGGCAAGTGGTATTTTTGCGCCATACTGGGGAGTGTATTATGTCCGTGGATTATAGATCCACTACCAATGCTTTCTCGCAAACGATTTTCATCTATTTCTATCATTTGTGATTTTGGTATTTCCGAGAAAATCGTATCTGGTATTTTGTTTGCGTAATTGTAATGCGCCTTCGCGATGCCCAAATCATTAGTTGATTTGGCTCCCTGGAGTTTTTTGGCATTATACAACGTATAACCGATAAATCTTACAAATTTTTCTGAAAAATTATGCCGCTTTACATCCGACAAGAGGGTAAAAATGCTATCATACTGCCGCTTCCAGAGAGCTAAAGCAGAGCCTATGTTTCTTATCCCATAAAGAGAGAAGAGATCTGGGTTTGCAGGAATTAAGAAAGCATCAGCTTGGCTCAATATATTTCTATTCAGCGCCCCCAAAGAGGGAGATGTGTCCAAGATGACAATATCGTATTTATGGATCTTCGTGTATTCTTCAGCTAGAGAACGCACGCTAGTTGCGGTCCTTATAGCAAGTGGATCTCCTGAATAAACACTACTAAAACGCTCTGAGACTTTTGACTCAAACATATGCAGAGTAAGGCGACCTGGGATTATGTGAAGATTTTGCTTTAAAACGGCCGGAGGTGGAAGGCTCTTGAGTTCCTCCGTGCCATCCTCGATCGGCTTAAGGCTAAAGTGCACTGATCTGGTGCTTTTTATCAGTTCATCGAATTGACTCTCGGTAACTGCCCCTCGTGCCGACTTGAAATCGTCCACGAATTTGTCTTCGGGGAGCCAAATATTCGCAATATTTTCTTCTGACAGCGAGTATATGGTTAGATTACATTGCGGGTCCAAATCAATCATTAGAACCTTTTTGCCGCACTCTGCGAGAGCGTGAGCAAGATGGTAAGTGAGAGTTGTTTTCCCGACACCACCTTTGTTATTGAAAATTGATAGAATTTTCATAGTTATTTTTTATTACCTCTCTTTATTGAGTTTTTTACCTTAAGAAGGAAAATTCGACAATGAACATTTAATATGTTTGCGACATTCTTTGTCGGAAGTCAATCTAAAGCGAGATATGGGGATCGCAACAAGCTCTGCACCATTCATATTTATTCGCCGAGAAGCAGCGTGAAGAGTTCTTGAAATGGGAACTGCCAATTTGGATATGATCTCGGAATAGGCGTAGAGACAAAACTTCCCAATCGTTTTGTCACCGCGTGCGTATCGAGCAGGACCTTCACAGATCCCCATCCATGCTGTCGAGCATATCCTGCGGCGTCCGATCGAAATCGTCACTCAGCTTGATCTGCCCGCGCAGCGCACCAGGCTGACGGCGAGGACGATAGGACGGGGGCGGCGGGTGCAACTCCGCCACGACTTCGTCACGGGAGGTCACCAGGATCGCGCTGCCCTGCCGTGCCTGGCGGAGATAGGTGGTCCACCAAGCTGCGCATGCCGCCTCATCGATCCACCCCTCCGCCAGCCGGCCCCTCCCGCCCGGGCGGAAGAATGCACCTCGCCAATCCCCGGACCATGCCCTAGAACAGCCGGGCGTCGGAACTGCGGAGCGTTACAGCGCACGCCCTGTCCCGTTTCGTCCCCATGTTCCAAACGGTACGGCCCGCTCATGCTTCAGATCGATTCACTTGTCTTCAACGCCTGGGGGCGGCGCTTCTTCGACCGTGCCTCGGTGACCTTGCCCAACCCGTCGAAGGTCAGCCTGGTCGGACGCAACGGGGTCGGAAAATCGACCCTGTTCAAGCTGATCAAGGGCGAGCTTCAGCCCGACAGGGGCGAGATCGCGATCCCCAGGGCCGCCCGCGTCGCCGCCGTGGACCAGGAACACCCCGCGACGCCCGTCAGCGTGCTCGACACGATCCTGGCCGCCGACACCGAACGCGCGGCGCTGATGGCCGAACTCGAGACCGCCGAACCCGAACGCATGGGCGACATCTGGTCGCGCCTGATCGAAATCGACGCCGACAGCGCCCCCGCCCGCGCGGCCGAGATCCTGAACGGGCTGGGCTTCTCCACCACCGACATCGACCGGCCGATGGCCGAATTCTCGGGCGGCTGGCGGATGCGCGTGGCGCTGGCCGCCGCCCTGTTCGCGCAACCCGAGCTGCTGCTGCTCGACGAACCGACGAACTACCTGGATCTCGAAGGCGCCTTGTGGCTCGAGGCCCGGCTGGCGCGCTATCCGCATTCCGCCCTGATCATCAGCCACGACCGGGACCTGCTGAACAACTCGGTCGATTTCACCCTGCACGTCACCGAAGGCAAGCTGGAGCTGTACACCGGCGGCTACGACGAATTCGAGCGCCAGCGCGCCGAGAAGATCCGCCTGCAGAACGCCACCCGCGCCAAGCAGGAGGCCGAACGCGCGCACCTGCAATCTTTCGTCGATCGCTTCAAGGCCAAGGCCAGCAAAGCCGCGCAGGCGCAGAGCCGCATGAAGCGCCTGGCCAAGCTGGAACCCGTCGCCACCACGGTCGAGGCCCGGGTCTCCCCCTTCATTCTCCCCTCGCCGCAGCGCCCGCTGGCGCCGCCACTGATGCGGCTGGAGGGGGTGGAGATCGGCTATGGCGACGACGCGCCCGTCCTGGCCGGACTGGATTTGCGGCTGGACGTCGACGACCGGATCGGGCTGCTGGGGGTGAACGGCGCCGGCAAATCGACCTTCGCCAAGATGGCCGCCGGCGCGCTGGCCGCGCGGTCCGGACGGGTGACCCGATCGGCGCGGATGGAGGTCGGCTGGTTCCACCAGCACCAGATCGAGGCCCTGAACCCCTCCGATACGCCGCTGGACATCATCCGCGCCGCCCGCCCGGCCGACAGCGAGCAATCCCATCGCGCGCGCCTGGCGCAGTTCGGCATCCATTTCGAAAAACAGGGCACGACGGTCGAGGCCCTGTCGGGCGGCGAGCGCGCGCGGCTGCTGCTGAACATGGTGGCGATGGCCGCCCCCCATCTGCTGATCCTGGACGAACCGACGAACCATCTGGACATCGACAGCCGCCGCGCCCTGCTGGACGCGCTGAACGAGTACGAGGGCGCGGTGATCCTGATCACCCACGACCGGTCGCTGATGGAACTGGTGGCGGACCGGCTCTGGCTTGCCGCCGACAATACCGTGGCGCCGTTCGACGGCGACATGGACGATTACGCCCGCTTCGTCCTGGATCGCGCGCGGGGCGGCACCGCGGCCCCGTCCCAGGCCGCGTCGCGCGAAAAGCGGCGCAAGGCCAGG
>NZ_JABXXP010000172.1 GCF_013376155.1 Nguyenibacter vanlangensis | reverse complement strand
CGGCGAGCCCCTCGGCGGGGCCAAGGTCGGTGCCGTAGCGCGCGCGCCAGGCGGCGGCCGTTTCGGCGGCTGTTTCGGCGACCGTTTCGGTTGAAGATGACGGGTGATCCATCATGCGGCCAGAGTTCCCTTGAATGCGACGATTGATCCCTCGGCGATCTTGGCGTCAGTCATGTTACGAAACCGCCGCATTGTTCGCCCGGGGTTCAGCGCCCAGGTTCAGCAGCCTTTGCGTCGTCGTCATCGCGTCGTCGAACGGGCGGCGGTCGCGGGTGAACTTGGCCAGCAGCGTGGCACCAAGCCAGAGCTGGTAGAGGGACATGGCCAGCACGGCCCCCGGATCGGCGGTCCCCGGATCGGCGCCCTTCCGCTCGGCAAGCACCAGCGAGCCGTCCCGCCGCCCGTCATCGATGCAGCGTGCAAGGCGGTCGACGATCCGCCCGGTGCCATCCTGCAGGATGGCCCGCATGCCCTCGGACAGGTCGCAGACTTCGGCGCCCAGCTTGACCGCCAGGCACTGGCTGAAGATGTCGCCGCTGACATAGCCCTCGCGCCAGCCCTGCCAATAGGACATCAGCCGGTCGGCGGCCGGCGCGCCGGGCGTGCCCAGCACGACGTCCAGCCGCGCGAGGTATTGGGTGAAATAGCGCTCCAGCAGCGCCTCGCCGAATGCCTCCTTGGATGCGAAATAATGATAGAACGATCCCTTGGGGACCTGGGCGGCACCCAGGATCTCGTTCAGGCCGACAGCGGAAAATCCCCGCCCGCCGATGATCGGACGGGCGGTGTCCAGGATGCGCTGCCGCGTGTCGCCATGGGCCGGGTTGAGGACCTGGCCACGGGTCGGGCCATGGGCTGGAGAGGCGTTCATGCCCCGATCCATAGCGCGGATTAGACCGGTCGTCTAGACGGCCGTCGCGGTTCACCGACCATACGCTCCAGTGCGTGGAGCCGATCGACCGTTTCCGCCGGAACGCCAGTCTGTTGCCGCTCTCGACGGGCATTTGCCCGTCTGGTCCAGATCCAGACGCACCGTCCGGGCGAGAACGTCAGCAGAAATGGCCTCCATCAATTCCAAGGTGGCCCGTCGTTCAGAATGCAAAGGAAGCATCACCAAAAAGTGTAGCCACCATAAAAACGCAAAAATAGCGCGTAAGGTGCGTAACTTTCATCACGAATGACTGCCCGCTTCTGCAATAAAAACATTTTATTCTTGACAGAAACGTATGCACATTTTCTATAATTTCCCTTGATAGGAATGAAACAACCGCCTGAAGCAACGCCCGATACGATGTCCGGAGGGTTAATGCGTGCAGTAACGCGCACTCTTGCACGACAAAAGTTATATACGGCGATCAACGTCGCGGGGCTCGCGTTGGGTATCTCCGTATTCGTGACGATGAGCCTCATCGTACGATACGAGTTTGGTTATGACGCCTACCTCCCCAATACGGACTCGATCTATCGCGCGGACATCGTATGGCGTTTGCCCGGCAGCGCGCCCGAGGAGTGGCCGGTTGCGAGCTTCTTCGCCACATCATTCCTTAAACAGGATTTTGCAGGAATCAGCGATACGCTGCGTGTCTGGCCGAGAACGACAGCGATTCGGATCCGGAATGGAGCGAGCCGCGAACCTCTGACACAAGCCGACGCTAATTTCTTCTCGTTTTTTCATCTCGCGGTTGTCAGCGGCAACGAGACGCAGGCGCTAACGCGACCCGACTGGATTGCGATTCCCGCCAGCCTGGCTCTGAAGTATTTTGGGACCACGCAGGCGGTCGGAAAAACAATGACGCTTTTGGATGACGGGCGGACGCATATCGTCTCGCTCGTCTATGCCGACCCACCTGCCAACACGAGCTTTTCCTTCGGCATCATAGAGTTGGTTCCGCCTGATTTCATCAGACGCCAAATGTCCACGCCTGAGTCCGGGCTTACCTACTGGGGATCGACGCCGGGTACACTCTGGGTGCGGATTCCAAACGAACGGGATGTCGATACCATCGAGACCGGGATCGCCCGCTACGTGACGCGTCATCCCTCTGCGCCGAGCGTTGCGCAAGCGCGCGCCTACTGGGGCGATAGCGGACTGCATCTCGTTGGACTGCGCGAACTCCATTTTCACGACGCAGCGATCGGCTGGGGCGGGATGCATCGGCAGCTTGTCGTCATCCTCGGACTGGTGGGTTTGTCTGCCCTGGCGACGGCGGCTGTCAACTACGTCAATATGGCCACCGCCCGTGCCGGGATTCGCGCTCGCGAGGTCGCGATGCGCAAGGTACTGGGTGGCACACGTCGGAATTTGGTTGCTCAGTTCCTTTCCGAAGCCATCTGCCTTGTCGCATCCGCTGCCTTCATTGGTCTCTCCCTGGTCGAATTGTCCCTCCGTTCAATCAATGTCCTTGGTGGCTGGCACGTCACATTGGCGCCTTCCTTTACGTTACCATTGTTGGTGATCATCACGTTGGGCGTAGGAACGTTGGCTGGTCTTTACCCGGCATTTGTCCTGTCATCGTTCCGTCCTGCGGCCGTGCTGGCAACCGGCCGGATGCCGGCCGGCGGACGGATGGCATCAATGTTGCGCAACGTCCTGGTGACAAGTCAGTTTACGTTCGCCATCGCCTTGGCGGTCTGCACCCTGGTCATGAAGGAGCAGGCGTATTTCGTGCAACATCTTGCGCGCGGCATCCGAACAGACGGGATAATAATTCTGGATGCAGATGGCTCTGCAGGTCGCGAGAGTGCGATTTTGCAGCGGCTTCGTGCAGTGCCTGGCGTTCTTATGGTAGAACGCTCCAATCTCTATCCGCATCACCTCCAGAGTGGCGGCGTGTTTATCCGGGAGGGTACTGGGGCAACCCGTTCGGAACTTGCCGTGGGGCATGTGTCGTCCGGTTTCCTCGATTTATATGGTTTCCAGCTTGTCGCCGGACGGTGGTTCGATCCGGCCCGTTCAGATGACTTCGAAGACCCCGCCTCTTCTTCCGACAGGCGAAGCGACGTTCCATTCGTCCAGGGCGTGGTTATCAGTGCGCTGGCGGCGCAACGATTAGGCTTTCCACGGATCGAGGATGCTTATGGACAGATTATCAGAGAGGCTTCCGATCCGACGCCCTTGAGGATTATCGGAATCGTCCGCGATGTTCGACTATCGGGCCCGCATGATTCACTTCGGCCCGTGATCTTCTACGGCATCCGTGCGACTGGCCATATGACTGCTGACGTCGCGTGGCAGGTCCGATATTCCGGCGTGAATGAAGGGCTGGAGATGGCGCGCCTTCGCGCCGCGTGGGAAGATATTCTTCCCGATACGCCCATACAGGCGCAGAGCGTGCCGGACATCTTAAGTGCAGACTACCGAACGGATCGCAACCACAGCCTGTTGTTTGGAATAGGGTCGGCTATCGCCATTGGTATTGCCTGTCTTGGTCTTTACGGTCTGTCCATTTTTCACGTCTCTCACCGGATGCACGAAATCGGCATTCGCAAGGTTCTCGGAGCCCGCACGCGCGATATCCTGTTTCTGCTCTCAACACAATTCATTCGCCCGATCACCATCGCCAACTTGATCGCATGGCCCCTTGCGTGGGGGATCATGCGGCACTGGCTGGATACGTTCGACCAGCGCATCACGCTTACGCCGGTACCGTTTGTCCTTGTGACCGCCGCAGCAACGCTGATTGCCGCCCTTACTATTGCTGTACAGACGTGGCGGGCTGCAAGGAAGCCGCCTGGCGCCACATTACGTCAAATTTGAATGGGAATATAGAATCGGCCCCACGCGATCGAGACTGATTGTGCTGCCACCAAAGGCTGATCCAGAACCCATTCCGCTCGATCCCGGCGATGCCGTTATTACACTTCTCACTTTTTGTTTTCATCCTTCAGGTATTTAATGCACGAAACGGATAGACTCCTGATAGAAGACATTTCCCCTGCTCATGCAGGGGAAATGTTCAATGGCTTACAAGATTCTCGCGCGTATAAATTTATACCGGATGATCCGCCCAGGCATTTCACCGCCCTGAGAGAACGTTACAGAAAATTATCTGCCAACAAAATATCGCCGGATGGCCGTGAAGAATGGTTGAATTGGGTCCTACGCTTGAAGGACGGAGGATCGCTCATTGGATTCATTCAAGCGACTATAAATGTTGGCGATAGGGAATCGTTGGTCGCCTATCAGCTATTTCCTGCCTTTTGGGGAAAGGGATACGCTCAGGAATCCTTGGAATGGTTGGTACAAGAACTGTTTCACAACCGCGGCGTGAACGTTTTGGTTGCACTCATTGATACGCGCAACACGAATTCCATTCGGCTTGTGGAAAAAATCGGATTTACTATGGACAAAATCATAAAAGATGCCGATTCCTTCAAAGGGCGCACAAGTGATGAATTCCGGTTTATTTTGCGTCGAGAAAAATTCAGTCTGTAGGTAGGGGCCCGATGTAATGCCGCGCCAACCGATATCGGGCCCGGTGCCGAACTTGGGAATCATCAAGCGCTTTGCCAGACGGATACGGAGCGGGCGTATGTTTCGTTTTATCGAACGTTCGTCTCCACCCTCTATGGCCGGCATCGTATTGTCTAAATTCGCAAATGCGTCTCTTATTCGCCCATGACGAGTGATCGGACATGGCCCTGGCGCGTGGCGCCATTTTTGCTGTTGGGTGGCTGCGCGGTGCGTGGCGCGCCCGCCTTTCCTCTGGTCGGGGCTTATTTCCCGGACTGGATGCTGTGCGCCATGATCGGCATCGGCGCGTCGCTGCTGTTGCGCGCGCTGTTCCTGCCCGTCGGTATCGACGCGGTCCTCGGTTTCAGGCTGTTCACCTATGTCGCGCTGGGGGTCGTGTCCGGCCTGGTTGCCTGGCTGGCCTGGTTCGGACCGTAAGAGACGAGGATGCGGGAGATCCGGATGCCGGGCAGAAGGCCCCTGGGTGTGGCGATCGCCGTGCTGTGCGTCGCGGCGGCGGTCGGGCTGGGCGTGCATGTCGCGCGCGAGGACAGCGCGCACCCGTCCTCGGACAGCGGCACGATCGACGCCGAGCTGGTCCATGTGGCCAGCACCGTCGGCGGGCGGCTGGTCGCGTTGCCGGTCCGCGTCAACCAGGCGGTGCGCAAGGGCGATCTGCTCTATCGCCTGGACCCCGAGCCCTATGAGCTGGCCGTGCGCCAGGCCGAGGCCAATCTGGCGCTGGCCGAGGCCGAGGTGGAGAACCAGCGCCGGCTGGTCGCGGTGAAAACGGCCACCGCCGAGCAGGCGCGGGACCAG
>NZ_JABXXP010000171.1 GCF_013376155.1 Nguyenibacter vanlangensis | reverse complement strand
CCCGGCGGCTATCACCTGCTGCTGCGCAGCCGCACGCGCGATGCCGCGCTGGCCGACATCGCGCAATGGATCGCCGATCCCGACCGATGGCTGCCCTCGGGCGGCGACGCGGCCCCCGGCCTGGCCGACCTGGCCAGGGAATAAGCCTGGCGAAAATAAATCCCCGGCAGGTCTGGCGCCGGAAAACAACTCGGGCTATGGAGGCGTCTCTGGACTCGTAGCTCAGCTGGATAGAGCGTCGCCCTCCGAAGGCGAAGGTCGAAGGTTCGAATCCTTTCGAGTCCGCCACATATCCTTAAAAAATAGCAGAAAACAGCCACTTTTTTAGAAGTGACGATTTCTCACAAAACCCACGATAGCGCATGATACGCTGGGGGTGCTCCAGACTGGGTGAGAGACGATTCGCGCCATTCGCCATCGGGACGGCGGGCATCCGGCAGAAGGATCAGACGGGGTAGCAGCGCGTCGTGCAGCAGGACGCTGGGGTCGCGCAGTTCCAGAACGATATTCCGTTCCTGACTGGTCAGGGTCATGTCCTGCATCCGGTCGGGAACGCGCGCATCTGTTCGTTCATAACGCGCCCTCCCGCCGCTCCAGGCGGACGGTCAGCCGTCCGAGCCGGGCCGCCGCTCGGATTGCCCACGCAGACAGCGGGATCAAGACGAACAGGGCCGCATGGCGCATGAGGCCGCGGATCATGGCTTCGCTCCGGGGTGGGGGTGAGGAAGATCTTGTAACGCTTCGGGGCATGCCCAGACGCATAGAGACAGATCGATAAGGCTTGAATATGCCCTGGAGTGCATATATGTTCCCGCCATGGTCTGGTTGGTCGAGCATACTGATGAGTTCGAAGATTGGTTTGCTTCTCTGACCGAGACTGAGCGCGAGGACGTATACGCGTCAGGGCTGCTTCTTGAGGAGCGAGGTCCGAGTCTGCGACATCCAATGTCGTCAGGTATCAGCGGGTCTCGTCATAGTCATATGCGTGAATTACGGATTCAGAGCGGTGGTAGGCCCATTCGGATATTCTATGCGTTCGATCCCCGCCGTGCCGCTATCCTTCTGATTGGAGGAGATAAAACTGGTGATGACCGCTTTTACGAGCGAATGACGCCAATAGCCGATGATCTATACGACACGCACCTTGCAACCCTCAGACAGGAGAAGCTGATATGACAGATCGCAAAACACTGGCCTCTCTTGGGGCGAAGATGTCGCCGGCGTCTCGGGTACGGGCCGAAGTCAAGGCAAAGGCAATGTCCGATGCCATGGACCTTGCCGAACTTCGGCGCGCTCATGTCATGTCACAAAAGCAGATCGCGGAGCTTCTGGGGGTCAACCAGGCATCTGTCGCCAAGATGGAAAAGCGCGCTGACATGTATATCAGCACGCTGCGCAGCTATATCGAGGCGATGGGGGGTGAACTTCAAATCGTCGCAAGGTTTCCTGACCATGCGGTGCCGATCAAAAGCTTTGCGGAGATCGGCGCCGAGGCGGAGACGTGTCCCGCTTAATCAACTGGACACCTCCAAAAACCCCGTTTTGTTTCTACGGAGGATGATAGATTCCGTCTGGGGCGCTTTGCCCATCCCGAATGGGTTGGATATTTTTTGACGACTGGAGGCTGGCTGGGCTCTTTCAGGTTGTCAGGGCGCTTGTCCTGTGCAGCCAGACAGCGCGGTTCATGTTGTAGACCAAGTTGACCATACCAATCTTCACCGTTGCCCAGGCGAGGTCGATCGTTCGCACGACGAGCCCCATCGGCCCTTTTTCAAAGGCGAACGCATGCTCGACGCCAGAACGGACCTTCGGCTTGCGGCCGTTGGCGCGAGCAATATGTCGCGGCAGGGCTTTCCCTGCCTGCCTTTTGCGGTGGATGCGCGAGCGCAGGCCTCTCGTCTCCAGATGAGCTTCATTCGCCTGCGATCGATAGGCAGGTGGGCGGATTCAACCGGTCGTCGCAACACCCCGTTTTTGGAGGTGACGACGACAACAGGAAGGCGCAAATCCGAGCGCTCGACGCGGCACAAATTATTCTCGCCAGGACGGCCGCCTGTCTGGCAGCGTGAGAATCTGTGCCGGTTCTGGCGCGGTATCGCTGCTGGGCTTTCCAGTGAGGAGCCGCCGTCGCCGAAAACTCCATCCTTGAGGAGGCGCTGGAACGGGGTGCGCGTGCGGGCGGCGCACTCGGGACTGCCCTTATGACGGCGATGGCCGGCGACCATCGACAAGCGGGCATTTGCCTTTACAATGATTGAAGCGAAGAACTGCACATACGGGCGATGACATCCATGAGCCAGGCAACACGTCATTATGATGAGCTTCTGGCTCGGCATTATTCATGGATGAACGGGCTGACCCTGAATGAAAAAATTGACGAACAGAAATTACTTCTCGCCGAAGCGGGGTTGGATGACGGTCCGAAGGACATAGCCGTCGATCTTGGATGCGGCCCTGGCTATCAATCATTTGCTCTCGCGCGCCTCGGCTACAAGACCGTCATTGCGGTCGATGCGAGCAATGCCCTGCTGGCGGAACTGGAAGCGGCACGGGCCGGTGAACATATTCGAACGGTTCTTGCCGATCTTCGTAATTTTCCAACGTTCGTTGAAAGCGGCTCTGTGAATGCCATCATTTGCATGGGCGACACTCTGACGCATCTGGATGAGCGGTCCGATGTGACGAAACTCTACCGGGACGCCTATGCGGCACTGGCACCCGGTGGGCGCTTCGTTCTGACCTTTCGTGATCTCTCGCATGAACGCGAAGGGCTCGATCGCTTTCTGCCTGTTCGGGCCGACGAGCGGCGCATCATGACATGCTTTCTGGAATACGAAGCCGACCATGTCGTTGTGAACGACCTGATCCACGTTCGCGACGGCGAAGGGTGGACCTTCGAAAAAAGCCGCTATCGGAAGTTGCGGCTTGCCCCGGCGGAGCAGGCTGCCGAACTGGAGCGAATTGGCTTCACGGTCGATTGCGACCGGCAGGCTGGCGGACTGCATATGATTTCTGCCCGAAAGCCGTAAAGAGTTCCGGCTGAATCCCAGTTCTCAGGCCCCCATTATGTAGCTGTCCACCACGACAGCACGATCATGGACAGGACCAGCAGTGCCTGTCCCACTGGATGCGTGTTACCCGTGGTCCATCAATCGTTCCCTGGCGGGCTGGAGCAAAAAATACTTGCGCGTTGCGGTCCGGCGTTAGCATCCGCATTTTATGCGCACGATATGCGCATAAGGAGTCGGATCATGCCCAGGCTGACCAACCGCGGCATTTCCTACGCCCGGAGCGCACCCCGCCGCCCGGTCAACCTGTCGCTCAACACCGATCTGGTGGCGCAGGTCCGGGACATGACGCCGAATCTCTCGGCGACGGTCGAGACCCTGCTGGGCGACTACCTGCAATCCGCGCGCCGGCGGCGCGCGGACGAACAGCGGAAGCTCGACGGTGTGATCGACGCGGTGAACGAATTGCACACGCGGTACGGCTTCCTGAGCGACGAATTCTTGACGCTCTGATCCGATGGCGCAATTTACGATCTACCGGAACCCCGGACGCAACCGGGATATCCCGTTCGTCGTCCAGATCCAGAGCACTCGCATGGACCGCAGCGTGGGCCGGGTCGTCATGCCACTCGTCAGACGGTCCGGCGGCGCGCCGCCGGACCATCCGCTGACACCGCATCTGCATGTCGGGGGAGAGGACATCTTCGCCAATCCGTTCGACGAGGGCCCGCTCCGATGGGTCGGAACGGGTTTTTTAAAATTGAGTCCCCGCATAGCAGATCCTTCTTGCAGAATATTAAGAAATTACGTATATTATGAATATTCTGATTGCCGGAGGGGGTGATGAGGGAGTTCACAGCAGGAGATCTCACGCGCAGCACGGGTGATCTGTTCGAAGCGGCGACGATCGCCCCGGTAGCGATTACCAAACATCGGAAGCCGCGCTATGTCGTCATGTCGATGGAATGCTACAAGACTCTGACGCAAGGCGTGAGCCGCCAAACTGCGCTGAGCGTAGCCGATATGCCGGATGATCTGGGTGCCCTTTGGGATAAGGGCGTCAAGGATCATTTTGATGGCCGGTGATTTTCCAAAATCCGGTCAAATCATCGATTATCACTATCTTTGGCTATGGCAGGCCGACCGGGGCGAGACGGAAGGCCGGAAAAAGAGACCGAGTTGCGTGGTTCTGGTCGTCGCAGATCGGGATGGTAATCACGTGCTGTTTATTGCACCGATTACCAGCAAGGAGCCTTCCCTGGAGCGGAAAGCTATCGCGATACCAGAAACCGAGGCACGTCGCGCTAATCTCGATACCCACATCCCCCTATGGGTCATGGTCGATGAGATGAACGCCGACGTGCAGGAATTTTCTTATATATTGGAAGATCGGACGCCCCGCGGGCAATTCAGTTCGGCGTTCACGGATCAAATTATTCGAGGGGTGCAAGCGGTGCGCGCTGGCAGGGGATTGCGCGTCTCAAAACGAACGTGATTGCGCCGAAGGTTATGCTGCCAAGTGATGAAGGAAGGCCTGTTCCGGCGATCGGAGCGGGCCTTTTAGGTTGATCCGGCTCGGTCCTGTTACCGAACTGGCGCGACCTGAGCCCCCGTCTCAGCCTCTACCTTAGCCTTGACCCTCTTTGCTTGACGGGACGATATCCTCTGCTTCATCTCCGCCAGAAGGCGCAACAAAGATCTGGCCTGGGTCTGACGCTAGAGTCGTATCCGTTCACACTGGTTCACGGATACGGCTCTAGATCATTGTTTTGGCGAGCATCTTTATCCGATCAGATGATTCCATCTGATCGGATGATGCTCTAGCCGAATTTGCCGAATGTCTCCGCGGGCCGGTGGACGCCCTGCGCGATTGGGAGCAGGCCCGAGCCACGCCTGCCGATTTCGCCATTGCCTATTCGCCATTGCCTATGTGCGGGTGATCGGACAGTTTCCGGATATCGTCGCGGAGGCGGTGGCCTGATGCCAAGCCGGGGCCGGCGGGTGTGTCATGGCGGATCGGTCCGGCCGGGCAGGCGGCAGGTGGCGAAATAGCCGCGTTTCTCGTCGTCGCGATAGGCGGCCAGCAGGCAGCAGACGATCGACAGGCCCAGCGTCACGAAATAGGCGATCGAGCAGGGTACGCCCGGCAGCACCGGAGCGGGTGTGCCCAGCGACAGATAGACCGGCGGCAGCAGGGCGGCGGCGACGTTGCCGGCCATCCAGGCGACGATCGGCAGGGCGCGGGGGCGCGGCGGGGTCATGAGGCGTCT
>NZ_JABXXP010000170.1 GCF_013376155.1 Nguyenibacter vanlangensis | reverse complement strand
CGCTGCTGGACCAGACGGTGCCGGCCATGGCGCAGCCCGCGCGCAAGGGGGACTGGTGGCTGCGCCTGGGGACGGAGGCTCGGGGCCAGGACGTGGTGCCGACCTATAGCGTGATGATGCCCGATGGCCGGGTGCGCAGTGCCGAGGCCGGCGACCCCATACCGGCCACGGTCTGGGCGGTCGGTGCTCCGGCGACGCTGCGTCGGGCGGCAGAGCAGGCAGCGCCCGGAATTGCCGCGGCCCTGACCGGGATCCAGGCGGCGCAGATGGCCCAGGATCCGCGCAGCCTGAAGCACCGGGCGGCACGGATCTATTTCGCCGGCGTGCATGGCGCGCCGGGCGATGGCGACAGCGCGCTGGGCCAAGCCTTCATACGCGCTCTGGGCGATGCCGAGAACGCCGTGCAGGCCTCGCCGCGCGATGCCGATTTCACCGTGTCCTGCGCCGTATCGGTTTCCGACGTGCCGCCGGGCGCATCCGGGCAGAAGCAGCAGCATATGCAACTGGTCTGGCGGGTGGTGGATCAGGCGGGCAAGGAAGCCGGGGCGGCGACGCAATTGCACGATATCGACGCCCACGCGCTGGACGGGCATTGGGGCGAGGTAGCCATGGTCGCGGCGCAGGAGGCGGCCGGCGGGGTGCGGCAGGTGGTTTCGCGCTATTCGGGGCGGAACAACGTGCCGCTGCCGATGCCCGCCGGCGGAGCCGCGAACGGCTCGGGCATGCCTGTAGCGGATTTGCAACAATGAGCCCGCTGTCGCGCGGACGGAAACGTTCGGCGCGCAGGACCGTTGCGGCAGACGGATGACAGGGGCGGGCGCGGTTGCTAATACCCGCGCCGCCAGCCCATGAGACCGCCCCGGGGGAGAGCGTCGCCAGATGAAGATCGTCGCCTGCAACAGCAACCTGCCTCTCGCCGAGAAGGTTGCTGCCGAGTTGCGCATGCCGCTGTGCAACGTATCCGTGCGCCGCTTCGCGGATATGGAGGTCTTCGTCGAGATCCACGAGAATGTCCGGGGCGAGGACGTGTTCGTGATTCAGAGCACATGCTCGCCGACCAACGACAATCTGATGGAACTGCTGATCATGCTGGATGCGCTGCGCCGCGGGTCGGCCCGGCGTGTCACGGCGGTGATGCCCTATTTCGGCTATGCCCGGCAGGATCGCAAATCCGGCCCGCGTACCCCGATCAGCGCCAAGCTAGTGGCCAACCTGCTGGTCGAGGCCGGAGCGAACCGGATCCTGACCATGGATCTGCATGCGATGCAGATCCAGGGCTTCTTCGACATTCCGGTGGATAATCTCTACGCGGCGCCGCTGTTCACCCGCGACATCAAGGGGCGCATCGACCAGGGATCACTGCCTTATATCGCGCCGCCGC
This sequence comes from Nguyenibacter vanlangensis, assembly GCF_013376155.1. Classification (GTDB taxonomy): domain Bacteria; phylum Pseudomonadota; class Alphaproteobacteria; order Acetobacterales; family Acetobacteraceae; genus Gluconacetobacter; species Gluconacetobacter vanlangensis. The sequence continues at coordinate 3,909 of NZ_JABXXP010000170.1, read as the reverse complement.
TGGAAATCCCGGGCGGGTTCCAGAACCTGATGGTCGTATCGCCCGACGTGGGCGGCGTGGTCCGTGCGCGGCAATTGGCGCAGCGGCTAAATGTGGACCTGGCGATCATCGACAAGCGGCGCGAGCGCGCGGGTGTATCCGAGGTCATGAACGTGATCGGCGACGTGCGGGGCCGCTATTGCGTCATGATCGACGATATCGTCGATAGCGGCGGCTCGTTGTGCAATGCCGCCTCCGCGCTGATGAAAGAGGGCGCCGCCGCAGTCGAGGCCTATGTCACCCATGGCGTGCTGACCGGCGGCGCGGTGCGGCGCATCGCAGATTCGCCCATCCGGATGCTGACCCTGACCGACAGCATCGCCGCGACGGAAGCCGTCGCAAGTGCGGAGAACATCCGCCAGATCAGCACGGCCAACCTGCTGTCGCGTGCCATGCGCGCGGTATCGGACGAAAGTTCGGTCTCATCGCTGTTCGACTGAGGCGGCGCTTTCCCACGGATTGACCCGGGCCAGGCATGGACCTATCGGGGAGGAGCGAACCGAGAGGAGCTGCCCCCGAATGACCGAGCTGATCGCCCGTCCGTACTGGTATCTGCGCCACGGCGAGACGGATTGGAACGCCGCTGGGCTCTCGCAAGGGCGGTCGGACATTCCTTTGAACACGCGCGGCATCGCCCAGGCCGAAGACGCGGGTGCTCTGCTGGCGCGTGAGGAGGCACGTTATGCCAAGGTGGCGCGCATCGTCTCGTCGCCACTGATCCGCGCATTGTGTACGGCTGAGATCGTCGCCCAGGCGATGGCCACGTCGCGCGCGGCTCCGCTGTCGGTTGCGGTCGATGAAGGGCTGCAGGAAGTCTGTTTCGGTGAGCAGGAAGGCCAGCCGATGGGCGACTGGTACGATAGCTGGATCGCCGGCGCGTACACGCCGAAGGGTGCCGAGCCCTTTGTCACGCTGCGCGCCCGGGCCGTGGCGGCGGTGAACCGTGCGTTGGACGGCGAAGGCCCGGTGCTGATCGTCTGCCATGGCGCGATGTTCCGTGCCCTGCGCGCGGCGATGAACCTGCCGGCCAATGTGCGCCTGCCCAACGCCACGCCGCTGTGGGTGACGCCGTCCGATGCAGCCGGCAAGGCTCCGTGGGGTCTGGACAAGCTGGGCTGAGCCCGCGTTGCGGCTGGGCCCGTGCCTGAAAGATTTGCGTCGGCGCGCATTTTCCGTTACACGCCGCGCTCGCGCAGGCACCCCTGGAGGCCTGCGCGCTTGGTTTTCAGGAGCGTAAAGTGACCCAATTCACAAAACTTGAGGCTTCTTCGCGCGCGAAGGCTGGTAAGGGGGCAGCGCGTGCGACGAGGCGTGACGGTCAGGTCCCGGCCGTCATTTATGGTGCGAAGCAGGAAGCCGTTCTGATCGCGCTCGACCCCCGCCTGGTGATGCGCGAAATGCACAAGGCCGGCTGGCGTTCGCGCGTATACGACGTCACCGTCGATGGCACGTCGACTCATGCGCTGATGCGCGAGATCCAGCTCCATCCGGTCAGCGATCAGCCGATCCATGTGGACTTCCAGCGCCTGGCGGCCGGCGAGCGCGTGCATGTCGAAGTGCAGATCGTCTTCACCGGCGAAGACAAGGCCCCCGGCATCAAGCGCGGCGGCGTGCTGAACATCGTCCGCCACACGGTGGATGTCAGCGTCGATCCGGCGAATATTCCATCGTCCTTCACGGTGGACCTGTCGCAACTGGACATCCACGGCAACGTGCGCTGGGACGACCTGCAGGGTACCGAGAACGCCACGCCGGTCCTGCAGATCCCGAATTTCGTGATCGCCACCATCGCGGCGCCGAGCGTCGACGAGGCGGCGGAACCGGCCGCCGCGGCGGCTGCCCCGGCGAAGAAATAATTGCCGGACGGACGACCATGGAGCAGATCGTGATGAAGGTGGAAACACCTCATCACGTGAAGATGCTCAGTAAAGCAGCAACATGGAGCGTGCCGTGATCGGCCGGCCCCGCACGGCGCGCTTTAGGACAGGGAATACGGCATGCTGCTCTGGACCGGGCTCGGAAATCCTGAGCCGGGAATGAGCCGGCACCGGCACAATGTCGGTTTCATGGCTGTCGATCGGATCGCGTCCCGCCATGGCTTTGCGCCATGGCGGAAGCGTTTCCGTGGCGAGGTTGCCGAAGGGCGGGTGGGTGCGCACAGGATGCTGCTGCTCAAGCCCATGACCTACATGAACCTTTCGGGTGAAAGCGTTCAGCAGGCCGCCGCGTTCTACAAGATTCCAGTCGAAGCCATCACCGCTTTCCATGACGAGCTGGACCTGCCGCCCGGACGGGTGCGGGTGAAGCGCGGCGGCGGGGCGGCGGGGCATAACGGTCTGCGTTCGATGGATCGGATGCTGGGCAGTCCGGACTACTGGCGGGTTCGCATCGGCATCGGCCATCCCGGCGCGAAAGAGCGCGTGACCGGGCATGTGCTGGGCGACTTTTCGAAAAGCGATCAGGACTGGCTGGAGCGGATGCTCGACGCCATGTCCGATGCGGCGCCCATCCTGGCGGACGGGCAGCCGGAACTGTTCATGACTAAACTGGCGTTGCTGACCGGGGAGAATGGCTGATGGGGTTCAATTGCGGCATTGTGGGTCTGCCGAATGTCGGCAAGTCGACCCTGTTCAACGCTCTGACCGCGACGGCCACGGCCCAGGCGGCGAATTATCCGTTCTGCACCATCGAGCCGAACGTGGGGCGGGTCGCCGTGCCCGATCCGCGCCTGGAGACGCTGGCCGCCATCGGCAAGTCGCAGAAGATCCTGCCGACCAGCCTGGAATTCGTTGATATAGCCGGTCTGGTGCGCGGCGCATCGCGCGGCGAGGGACTGGGCAACCAGTTCCTGGCGAATATCCGCGAGGTCGATGCGATCATCCATGTGCTGCGCTGTTTCGAGGATGACGACATCACCCATGTCGAGGGTGGGATCGATCCGATTCGCGATGCCGAGATCATCGAGACCGAACTGATGCTGGCCGACCTGGATTCGCTGGAAAAGCGGATCGTCGCCCTGCAAAAGAAGGCCAAGGGCAATGACCGCGAGGCCGCGGCGCAGGTGGCGCTGATGGAGCCACTGATCGCGGTGCTGCGCGAGGGGCGTCCCGCCCGCCAGGCGATCCCCGCCGGGCAGGAAGAGGCGGTGCGCCGGCTGCAGTTGATGACCACCAAGCCCGTTCTGTATGTCTGCAACGTCGAGGAAGCCTCGGCCGCGACCGGCAATGCCTGGTCCGAGCGCGTCCAGGCCCGCGCCGAAGCCGAGGGCGCCGCGGCCGTGGTGGTTTCTGCCGCGATCGAGGCCGAAGTCAGCCAGTTGGGCCCCGAGGACCGCAAGGAATTCCTGGAAGGGCTGGGCCTGGCCGATAGTGGTCTGGATCGGGTGATCGCGGCGGGGTACCGTCTGCTGGGGCTGCGGACCTATTTCACCGTCGGGCCGAAGGAAGCCCGTGCCTGGACGATCACCGCCGGCACCCGTGCGCCGCAGGCCGCCGCCGTGATCCATAATGACTTCGAGCGCGGCTTCATTGCCTGCGAGACCATAGCCTATGCCGACTATGTTCAATATCACGGCGAGGCTGGGGCGAAGGAAGCGGGCAAGCTGCGGATCGAAGGGCGCGACTATGTCGTGCAGGATGGCGACGTCCTCCTCTTCCGCTTCAATGTCTGAGAGCCTGCCGGTCGGTCGTGATCCGGCTTGCGTCCTGGCGTGCAAGGTTCGACAATGCGCGTCGGATCGCGGCCGGATCGGCCGCGCGGAGCAGGGAGCCCGATCATGAACGCAGTCACGCCCGTCATGGACCAGCAGGACCAGTGGGTCCCGGCCATGCCGGGCCTGGCCGCGCGGGCACGTGACGCGGCGCGGGCGCT
>NZ_JABXXP010000169.1 GCF_013376155.1 Nguyenibacter vanlangensis | reverse complement strand
CACCGACAAGCTGAAGCTGCCCCGCAATATCAGCCTGATCTTCCTGCCGTCCCGCGCTCCCGAACTGAACCCGGTCGAGAATATCTGGCAGTTCCTTCGCGCCAACTGGCTATCCAACACCGTCTCTTCGACGGTATCGATCACATCATCGACGCCGCCTGTTCCGCCTGGACCAATCTCGCCGCCCTCCCGGAAACCATCCGATCCATCGGACTCAGAAAATGGGCTCACACAAGTCTGTGTCTATAACCGTTGGTATAATTCTTAAGGCCGGAGACAAACGGGGAATCACAAAAAAAGTCCCGTCCGTTTCCGGCGGGGCCTTGTTTTGGTGATGGCGATATCTACCGCATACGACCAATGGACGATCCACCAAAGGTGGTCGTCGTCGTCGTGAGCAGCGCGGGTTTGCAGTTCGCCATACGCGGCGGGAACACGAAACAGATTAGGTCATCAACCACCTCGGTATGGGACAGGGCGCTGCAGGAACCGGCGATCATCGACCTCCCGCATCATCACGAGGCCATGATCATGTTCCTTATTGCAATTGAGAGTCATTCTTAATATTGAGGTCAAGAAGCAAGGCACCCGCAAAGGAGCAGGCCGATGACCATCACGCTCGCATATGATCCGTTCGCCAACGAGGCTGCCGCCAAAACCGTCGGTGCGGTCCGACATGCTTTCCATGGGTCGCGGACCTGCCCCCTGTCGGAGCGGAAAATCACCGTCTGGGAGAGCGAGCTGGCAGTGATCGGCGCGCGCTTCCGCAGCGCTCATGCGGCAATGCTGGAATGGCAGGGCGGGGGGCTGGTCGTGGCGCGGCCTGGCGCAGTCGAAACCACGCGCCATGAGCGTCGCCTGCTGCAGGCGACGGGCGCGGCGCAGGATGAAGAGGACGGGCTGGTGGATAATTTTCTGTGCAAGCTTGCCCCTCATCCGCGCGTGCGCACGGTCCTGGCGCAAGCCGTCACGACGCTGGCGAGCAGTCTTGCGGGGTGCGGACACTGGCTGTCGGCGGCGCCGCTGCCGGCCCCGGCCTTGCGCCTTATGCGTCTGCGCGGCGCCGATCCGGCCGGTCTGACGGTCGCCTGGCCGGTTTCGGACAATAAGGGTGTCAGATGGGCGGGGGATGCCCGGTGCGGCGTGCCGTCATGACGGGATCCGGCACAACTGCCCACAAGGCCGATCTGCCCGAGTTGGAACGGACCGTGCTCTGGTGCATCCGGGCCTGGATCATCAGCCTGTCCAACCACCCCGATCATGCGGACCGAATCCGCGCCATCTTCGAACGGCTCGGGTCGGACGGGCTCGCTCTCCAGCAATGGGAGGCGCATCAGGAGGCCTTTGATATCCTGACGCACCTTATGACGGATGTCGCCGCGCTGGAGGCATGCGACCATCTCGCGCGGCCGACGCTTGCGTTCTCGGCGGCGGCCACAGGCTCACGCACTATCGGAATGGTGCCTATAGCTGCTCCATTCGGTTCGAAGATCAGGAAACTGGAAGTTCTGCAAAGCGGATTCGAATGCAAGCTGATGTGCGCTTACGCTGTCCGTCAACGTGCCATCGATATCAAAAACAATAATGTTTCTTTTTCTCGTCGAAACAATCCTCGATTATGATCAGATGGTATCAACAAGAAAGAGGGATCTCGTTTTATTGCCTCAATCGTCGGCAGGATGTGCCGTGGGGTGTTCCGGGCGCAGAAAACGGCCTGCCGTTGGCGCGCGGAGCAACTGCCCGTGCTGGACCGCGACTGCGCCGCGCGCCATGACCATGACGGGCCAGCCCGTGACGTGGAGGCCTTCATAGGGCGTATAGTCGATATTGCCCTGGAACAAATCGTTGGTGATCCTGACCTGTCGTGCCGGGTCCCACAGCACCAGGTCCGCGTCGCTGCCCGGGGCGATCGTGCCCTTGCGGGGATAGAGGCCGTAGCGCCGGGCAGGCGCCGTCGCGGTCAGGCGTACGAAATCGGTCAAGCTGATTCGACCGCTATTGACACCGGTATGGAACAGAACCGGCATACGTGTTCCAAGCCCCGGCATTCCATTCGGGATCAGGGAAAAATCCGCGTCGCGGCCATGGCGCGCCTTGCCGTTCGAGCCTTCGAACGTGTAGCCGCAATGGTCGGACGAGACGATGCCGATCACGCCCTCGCGCAGATATTTCCACATGCCGTCCTGATCGGCCTGCGTCCGGAGCGGCGGGCTGCAAATATATTTCGATCCTTCGAAGCCGTCCCGCTTCAGATCGTTTTCCGTCAGTGCAAGGTAATGCGGGCAGGTTTCGGCGGAAACCTTGACGCCGCGGCGGCGGGCACGCGCAATCTCCTCCGCGACCTCGGGGCAGGAGACGTGAAAAATCTGGATGGGATGGTCCACCAGTTCGCCCAGGGCCATGGCGCGATAGGTTGCCTCGCGCTCCAGGCCGGGTGGACGGGAGGTGGCATGGGCATGGGCATCGGTCCGTCCGGCGGCAAGGTGGGCGTCGATCATGTGACGGATCGCGTCGTAATTCTCGCAATGTACCGAAACGATCAGGCCGCCGGCCTTCGCCGCGTCGAGAACGCGCAGGAACTGTCCGTCCGTGAGGTGGAAATCGTCATAGGTCATGAAGACCTTCAGCCCCGCGGCACCCTGGCGGGCGATTTCGGGAATATCCTGTTCGATCGTGCCGGCGTCGGTGCGGGTGACGATCTGGTGGATGGCGAAATCGACGCGCGAACGGCCTCCGCGCCGGCGGTAGGCCTCGAATTGCTCGACCATGCCGCGTCCGGGCACATGCGAAGCGAAACACACCACGCTTGTCGTCCCGCCCAGCAGGGCGGACGCGCTGGCGGAGGCGAAATCGTCCTCGTGAACGGTACCGTCGGCCTCTTCCTGCTCGATATGGCAATGGCCGTCGATGCCGCCGGGCATGACCAGCAGACCGGTGGCGTCAATGACCTGGCGCCCGGACAGGCCCTGCCCGATCGTGCTGATCCTCTCGCCGGTGATGCCGATATCGGCGGTGAAGATATCGCCGGCCGTCACGATGGTGCCGTTGCGGATGACCACGTCGAAAGTCATGAGAACGCTCCTGGCATTGGGAAATCGGGCAGGACATTAGAATCAATATTTTAGTGGCCTGCTGATCTGAGAAATTCTCATAAGAATTTCTCGGGCAGGACACTAGCCGCCGCGAAGAATGTCCATGCAGTCCGTCGCGACGTTGCGCAGATGGGTCAGCATGGCGGTCCTGGTGGCTTCGGCATCGCCTTCCAGCAGCATGTCGAGGATGGCCAGATGCTCGACGGTCGAGGCCGGTACGCGCCCCAGCGGATAGGTGACCTCGCACAGGCGCGTCAGCGTCCGCAGCTCGTCGATGGTCTTGGTCAGAACGATGTTGCCCGAGGCGCGGGCGAACATCAGATGGATCTGGTCATCCAGTTGCCAATGCGCGGCCGTCTGGTCGGGGCATTCCCCCAGGGCGATGACCTTGCCGCGCAGATCGACGATACGGCTGCGGTCGATCTTCCCGAAGGCCAGGTGGATCGCCTCGCTTTCCAGGACCTCGCGGATATGCATGCTCTGGAAGAATTCGGCGGCCGAGACGCGGCGGACGGCGAACGAGCGTGATCCCTGCTTGGTCAGAAGCCCCTCGGCGGCCAGGCGCATCAGGGCTTCGCGGACCGGGGTGCGGGAAATCTCGAGATGGTCGGCCAGCCGCCCCTCGACGACCGACATGCCGCCGGGCAGTTCCCGTTCCAGGATCATGCGCCGTATCTGCCCGTAGGCCAGTTCGGCCAGATTGAGTTCGCGTTCGGCCACCATGCTGTCAGTCACATTCCAGTTCCATTGCCAGCGCGCATTCTAGTGCCTGCGACAATTCCCGCCATTCCTGTTCGGACAGGACATCCGCGGCCTTCTTCGTGCGGCAGGAGGACCATTTCTTCCGCATGACCAGGCAGGCCTTCAGGCGCAGCGTGGCCCGGCCGGCGGGCGGGCGGCCGTAAATCAGGTTCGCCAGGGGCTGGATGGCGGCATGAATCCGGCGGGCGGTGCCGAGGTCTCCGGCCTGGACGGCAGCCCATAATCTGCCGATGCTGCCGGGCAGGATGGCCGCGAGGCTGACGAGGCTGCCGGTCGTCCCGATGGCGAAGCAGGGCAGCAGATGCTCGTCGCCCGAGGCCATGACCTCGACATGGGGCGCCACGCGCGCCGCCAGCGTGCGGTGGCGGTCATAGGCGTTGGTCTCCCAGCTTCCTTCCTTGACCGCCACGATCCGGGGCAGCCGCAGCAATTGTTCCAGGATGGGCAGGGAATAGGCCATGCCGCCGCTGCCGACCGAGGACTGGTAGAGCATGACCGGCGCGTCCACGGCAGCGCAGATGGCGCGGTGATGGGCGACGATCGCCTCGGCATCCTGCGAGACGGCCCAGGAGAAGGGGGGAAAGACCAGAAGGGCGTCCGCCCCCGCCGCGACCGCGTCCCGGGCATGCCGGCAGGCTTCGGCGACGTCCTCGGACAGCACCCCCGAGACGATGATCTTCTCCGCGCCGATCGCGCGCCGGGCGGTCTCGACGACGAAACGTTTCTCTTCGCGGTCCAGCAGGTGGTTCTCTCCGGCATGGCCGTTGCAGAGAATTCCCACGATGTCCGGCGTGGACGTGCAGTCCTTCAGGTGCCGGGCCAGGCCGGGCGCGTCGATCGTCCCGTCCTCGCGCAGGGGAAGCAGCGTCGCGGCGTAGACGCCCCGGAAGGGGGTCGCGGAAGCAGGGATCATGGCGTGTGTTCCGGAAGGCTGGGCGAGGGGGAAAACCGGCGGGGATCGAATGCGCCCAGGTCGGGCGCGCCGCCAAGGATGCGTTCGGCCAGCAGGCGGCCCATATACGGGCCGCTGGTGAAGCCGGAATGGACGCATCCGATCACGAACGCGTCGTCGCGGGCGGTCAGGGCGCCGATCAGCGGCATGGCATCGGGCGTTTCGGATTCGAGGCCGAGCCACACCCGCAGGATCTGCGCCTGGGCCAGGCGTGGAACGACATGCTGCGCCAGGCGCAGATTGCCGCGCAGGTTCTCGGGAATGACGCGGGTGCCGCCTTCCTGGATATTGCCCTCGCCCTGCCATCCGCCGCCGATCAGGACGCTGCCGTTCGCGAATTGCTTGAGCGACAGCAGGCCGTTGGCGATGCTGACGACGCTGCCCATGACGCGCGGCATCGTTTCGGTCACGGCGAGCTGGTTGACCAGGCACCGGATGGGGATGGCGTGGCCGAACCAGCCCAGCATCTTCTCCAGCCACACGCCGCCCGCCAGCACGATGCGCCGGGCAGCCAGCGGGCGCGCATGTCCCGCGCAGCGGACGGCAT
>NZ_JABXXP010000168.1 GCF_013376155.1 Nguyenibacter vanlangensis | reverse complement strand
AGCCCCCTGGCCGGATACGCGCCCTGATCCTGTCGCCGACCCGCGAACTGGCCAGCCAGACCGCCGGCACCATCCGGACCTGCATCCGCGGCTGCGGACTGACCGTCGCCCTGGCGATCGGCGGCGTGCCCAAGGACCGCCAGACACGCGCCCTGCAGACCGGCATCGACCTGCTGGTGGCCACCCCCGGCCGGTTGCTGGACCACCTGGCCGACGGCACGATCACGCTTGAGGAAACGGGCTGCCTGGTACTGGACGAAGCCGACCGGATGCTGGATCTCGGCTTTGTCGACGACGTACGCGCGATCGCCGCCCGACTGCCGACCCGGCACCAGACCTTGCTGTTCTCGGCTACCATGTCGCCCGCTATCTCGGCCCTGGCCCGCCAGTTGCTGCACAAGCCGCTGCGCGTCGCCCCGCCCGAGCAGTCGGCCCCGCCGCCGCGCATCCGCCAGCAGGTGATCTTCACCCCGGCCGACCGCAAGCCGGCCACCCTGGCCGCCCTGCTGCGCCAGCAGGATTCCGGCCGCACCATGGTCTTCACCCGCACCAGGCAGGCCGCGGATTCTCTGGCCCGCAGCCTGACCGGCGCCGGGATCGCCGCCGCCGCCCTGCATGGCGATCACGGACAGGCAAGGCGCGACCACACGCTGGCGGCCTTCCGCCGGGGCACGGTGCGCGCCCTGGTAGCCACCGACGTCATGGCCCGCGGCATCGATATCGACGACGTGGCCCTGGTGGTGAATTTCGACATCCCCGAGCAGCCCGAAACCTATATCCACCGGATCGGCCGTACCGCGCGGGCCGGCCGCCGGGGGACGGCCCTGTCGCTCTGCGACCCGGCGGAGCGGCAATTGCTGCGCGAGATCGAGAAACGGAGCGGCGCCCGCATCGTCGCGATCGACTCCCCCTGACGCGGGATTCGGACGCGGAATTCAGGCGCGGGCTTCATCGGCGCAGGCGATCGGCTGCCCCCGATCGGCTATCGACTGTGCGCCATGCATGGCACACAGCGATGTGCCCGCCTCCATGGGCCGGGTGGCATTGCAGCGCCCGGGCGAGTCGATAAACTCGCGCCATGGCCGGTCCGCTCCCTTTCACCGCCGCTGGCGACTTCGGAAAAGACGAACATCTCCCTGGCCCGCCATCCGGTCAGGAAGACGGCGCGGCGCCATGAGCTGCGGTTCCACGACGCGCCCCGGCCCCTCGCCCCGCGTACGCGGCCGGCCGACATTCAGCGACACCCTGCCCCCGCCCCCCGCGCCGCTGCCGCGCTTCGACGTGGATATCCCGCCGCCGGACCTTTCCCCCTGGCTGGCCGGTAATTGCGGCATCCCCGGCGTGATGCACTACCAGGCGGCCCGGCCCGGCCCGCACGTGGTGCTGACCGCCCTGATCCACGGCAATGAATATGCCGGGGCGATCGCCCTGGACCGGCTGCTGCGCGAATCCGTCCGCCCCCGGCGCGGCCGCCTGTCGCTGGTCTTCGCCAATCTCGCCGCCTTCGCGCATTTCGACCGCGCCTCCCCCGTCGCGTCGCGCTTCGTCGATGAGGACATGAACCGGCTCTGGTGCCCACAGATCCTCTCCAGCGCGCGCCGCTCGCACGAACTCGACCGGGCCCGCGCGATCCTGCCGGTGATCGACAGCGCCGATATCCTGATGGATCTGCATTCCATGCTCTGGCCGGGCACGCCGCTGATGCTCGCGGGCGGCGCGGAAAGCGGGCGCAGACTATCCGCCCTGGTGGGCGACCCGCCGCTGATCGTTTCCGATCACGGCCACCGTGCCGGACCGCGGCTGATCGATTTCGTCCGGTTTTCCGATCCCCACAGCCCGGGCGCCGCCTGCCTGCTGGAGGCCGGCGCCCATTGGGCCCCCGCGACGGTCGAAGCGACCGACCATGCGATCCGCGCCCTGCTGCGCCATACCGGCCTGCTGCCGCCGCGGGACGAAGCACCTGCGCCGCCGCCGCAGCCGATGCCCCGGCACATGATGGTCACCGACATCGTCACGGCCCAGACCCCCGGCTTCCGCTTCGTCCGGCCGTTCCGCGGGGGCGAGACGATTCGTCGGCGCGGCACCCTGCTGGCGCAGGACGGACCGGACGAAATCCGCACGCCCTACCCGGACTGCATGCTGGTCATGCCCAATTTGCGCCCCGGACGAGGCCAGACGGCCGTGCGCCTGGCCATGCGCATTCCGGCCCCCGAGAGTTCAGCCGTCCGACGACAGCCCGATCAGCGATAGATCGGGAAACGCGCGCACAGGGTCCGCACCTTCCGGTGCACCGCGGCCTCGGTCTCGGGGCAGCCTTCCTCCCCTTTCTCGGCCAACGCGGTCAGCACCTCGTCGATCATCTCGCCGACTGCGCGGAATTCCTCGATGCCGAAGCCCCGCGCCGTCGCCGCCGGGCTGCCCAGCCGGATGCCCGAGGTCACGGCCGGCTTCTCCGGATCGAACGGCACGGCGTTCTTGTTCGCAGTGATGCCGGCGCGTTCCAGCGCCCGCTCGGCCGCGCGGCCGGTCACCTTCTTGGGGCGCAGATCGACCAGGATCAGATGGCTGTCCGTGCCGCCGGTCACGATGTCGAAGCCGCGCGACAGCAGCGTGTCGGCCAGAACGCGGGCATTGGCCGCCACCGCTTCCTGATAGGCCCGGAATTCCGGCTGCAGCGCCTCGCCGAACGCCACGGCCTTGGCCGCGATCACATGCATCAGCGGCCCGCCCTGCAGGCCGGGGAACACCGCCGAATTGATCTTCTTCGCCAGGTCGGCATCGTTGGTCAGGATCAGCCCGCCGCGCGGCCCGCGCAGGGTCTTGTGGGTGGTGCTGGTCACCACATGGGCGAATTGCAGCGGCGACGGATACAGGCCCGCGGCCACCAGGCCGGCGAAATGGGCCATGTCGACCATCAGATAGGCCCCGACCTCATCGGCGATGGCCCGGAAGCGCGCGAAATCGATGATCCGCGGATAGGCCGATCCCCCCGCCACGATCAGCTTCGGCTTCTCGGCACGGGCCAGGCGCTCCATCTCCTCGTAATCCAGCAGCCCGTCCTCGCGCCGCACGCCATACTGCACCGCGCGGAACCATTTGCCGGAATAGTTCGGCGCCGCCCCATGGGTCAGGTGCCCGCCGGCCGCCAGGCTCATGCCCAGGATCGTGTCGCCCGGGCTGACCAGCGCCATGAAGGCCGCCTGGTTGGCATTCGCCCCCGAATGGGGCTGCACATTGGCGAAATCCGCCCCGAACAGCGCCTTGACCCGCTCGATCGCCAGGCTCTCGACCTTGTCCACCTCGCCGCAGCCGCCATAATAGCGCCGGCCCGGATAGCCCTCGGCATATTTGTTGGTCAGCACGCTGCCCTGGGCCTCCAGCACGGCCTCGGACACCATGTTCTCACTGGCGATCAGCTCGATCCCCTCGCGCTGGCGCTCCAGCTCGCCGGCGATCATCCCGGCGACGGCGGGATCACGCTCGCGCAGCGACGCGCGGAAATAGGCATGCAACCCGCTCTGGCTCATCTGGTCCGGCATCGTTATAATCTCCAGTTCCTTCAACGCCGCCGCCAGTCATCGGAAGAATCCCAATGGCCTTTGCCCACGCGTCATTGTCATTTCGCGCATTCTAGCGTCTCTGGCGTCGCGAGGCCACACGGCGTTGCCGCGGGACCCAGCCTTATCCTCCCCGTCCTATTCTCAGGAGACGCACTGCATGGCGCAGCCGCCTGCCAACCAGACTGCCACGGGCTTGTTCCGCCGCAAGCGAATCGAAATCCCGAACGACAGCCACGGCCTGCGCCGCGTCCTGGGCCCCGCCAGCCTGATCGCGCTGGGCATCGGCTGCACCATCGGCGCCGGCCTGTTCTCACTGACGGGCATCGCCGCGTCTGAAAATGCCGGGCCGGCCGTGGTCCTGTCCTATATCGTCGCCGCCATCGCCTGCGGCTTCGCCGGGCTGTGCTACAGCGAGCTGGCCAGCATGATCCCCATCGCCGGCAGCGCCTACACTTATGCCTACATGGCGCTGGGCGAAATCGTGGCCTGGATCATCGGCTGGGACCTCGTGCTGGAATACGCGGTCGGCGCCGCCGCCGTCTCGGTCAGTTGGTCGCGCTATGTCGCCTCCCTGCTCGGCACCTGGGGCATCTCGCTGCCGCCCCGCCTGCTGGCCTCGCCCTTCGAGGCCGTCACCCTGCCCGACGGCAGCCATGTCACCGGCTTCATGAACCTGCCGGCCGCCTTCATCATCTGCGTCGTCTCGGCGCTGCTGATCCGCGGCGTGTCGGAATCGGCGCGCGTCAACAGCGTCATCGTGGTGGTGAAGCTCGCGATCATCGCCGCGGTCATCGCCTTCGGCCTGCCCTATATCAAGACGGCGAACTACGTTCCCTTCATCCCGGCCAATACCGGCACGTTCGGTCATTTCGGCCTGTCGGGCATCATGCGCGCGGCCGGCACCATCTTCTTCGCCTATGTGGGCTTCGACGCCGTCTCCACCGCGGCGCAGGAAACCCGCAACCCCGCCCGCGACATGCCGATCGGCATCCTGGGCAGCCTGCTGATCTGCACCCTGGCCTATGTGGCGTTCTCGCTGGTACTGACCGGGCTGGTGAATTACCATGACATGCTGGGCGACGCGGCCCCCGTCGCCACCGCCATCGACCGCACGCCCTTCCCGTGGCTGAAGCTGGCGGTCAAGATCGGCATCATCTGCGGCTTCACCTCGGTGCTGCTGGTGCTGCTGCTGGGGCAGAGCCGCGTCTTCTACGCCATGTCGCGCGACAGGCTGCTGCCGGCGATGTTCTCTTCCATCCATCCGCAATGGCGCACGCCGTGGTATTCCAACCTGCTGTTCATGGTCATCACCGGCGGCCTGGCGGCCTTCCTGCCGATCGACCAGTTGGCGCACATGACCTCGATCGGCACCCTGCTGGCCTTCGTCATCGTCTGCGTCGGCGTGATGTTCCTGCGCCGCACCGCACCGGGGCTCGAACGCCGCTTCCGCGTCCCGGGCGGCCCGGTCATTCCGGTGCTGGGCATCCTGTGCTGCCTGGCGGTCATGCTGTCGCTGGACGGGCTGACCTGGATCCGCCTGGCGGTATGGCTGATCATCGGCATGGCGATCTATTTCGGCTACAGCCGCCGCAACAGCGCCCTGGCTTCCGAATCCTGAGGCCCCTATCCTGACCCCCGTCCGGGCAGGGGCGCATGGCCGCCCCGCCCGGCCGATATCTGGCGGGCTCGGCCCAGGCGGACCATACTGGCCCCAAGGCAATGCGCGGCGGGCGTGGGACTCGCGCCCGGCACGCGGGTGCCCGTTACACCATCAGCCCGCAGCCGCGCCGTTC
>NZ_JABXXP010000167.1 GCF_013376155.1 Nguyenibacter vanlangensis | reverse complement strand
CCGCGTGGCGGCCGGCTTGACCGGTCGGGGAGAAGACGGGGGAGAGGCGCGCCGGCCGAGGCCGGCGTGCCCCGGCGGCGTCAGGCCGAGTGCCCGTGTTATATTCCGAAATTCGCAAGCGAAATTCGGAATATAACAATAAAATCAATATCTTGGTGGCCTGCTGATCCGAGAAATTCTCATAAGAATTTCTCGGGCAGGACTCTACCGTCGATTAACTCGTTATAGAGTTCGAGATAATCCTGGGCCATGCGGCGGGCGGTGAAACGTTCTTCGAACCGTCGGCGGATGGCGGTGCTGTTCAGTTCGGGCAGGCGCGCGCAGGCGGCGATCGCCTCATGCTCGTCATCGACGATCAGGCCGGTCAGCCCGTCTTCCAGCACTTCGGGCACCGAACCGCGGCGAAAGGCCACGACGGGCGTGCCGCAGGCCATCGCCTCGATCATCACCAGGCCGAACGGTTCGGGCCAGTCGATCGGCATCAGCAGCGCCTTGGCCCCGGACAGGAAGGCCGGCTTCTGCCGGTCGTTGATCTCGCCGATCAGTTCCACGCCGGCGCCCAGCATCGGGGCGATCTCGCGGTCGAAATAGTCGGCGTCGACCTTGTCGATCTTGGCGGCGATCTTCAGCGGCACGTTCAGCGCGCGGGCGATGCGGATTGCCTTGTCTACGCCTTTTTCCGGGCAGATCCTGCCCAGGAAGGCGAAATAATCGCGCGGACCGGGCTGCGGCGTCAGCAGCTTTTCGGGCAGGCCGTGCAGGACGGTGCGCACGTAATGGGCCTGGGGCAGGGGGGTGCGCTGATTGTCGGAGATCGAGACGATCGGCACCTTGGGGAAGGCGTTGAAGATCGGCTGCAGCTCCATCAAGTCCAGCCGGCCGTGCATGGTGGTCAGCATCGGCGTCGCCTGCCGGCTGAAATGGGTGAAGGGCCAGTAATCCATATGGAAATGCAGGATATCGAACTGATCCGCCGCGCGGGCGACCAGCTCCATCATCAGCATGTGCGGCGCGATCGGGTCGCGAATCGCCGGATCGAGGCGCAACGCCTGCGGCCAGCAGGCATTCAGGCGGGCGGACGTCACGCTGTCGCCGCTGGCGAACAGGGTGACGTCATGGCCCATCGCGGTGAGTTCTTCCGTCAGGAAGGAGACGACGCGCTCGGTCCCGCCATAGAGCTTGGGGGGGACCGCTTCGTGAAGGGGCGCGACCTGGGCGATACGCATGGGCAGTTCACTTCTTTCTTCCGCATGAGAGCGCAGGAGGGGACAGGGGATGCTACCGTTCCGCCGGGAAACGGCAAATCGATGGCATCAGGCCGCGATCCTGTCCAGCGGCCGGTAAAACGACCGCGAGGGAAACGCGTTTCGTCCGTTATTCCGTCCATCGCGCCGCCCGCGCATTCGTGTCCCGCCTCCGCCCCGGGCACGAAGTTGTTGATTTAACCTGTGCCCACTATCAATCTGAAATCCAATGGATTTCAGATCCGGGACGTCAGAGGACGTCAGAGGGCCCTTATAAACCGGGGGAGAGGAAGCCTATCTTTCTTCCCGGCGATCCGGATAGATATAAGTATCAGCGATTTCAGTATGTAAGTCTTCCCGCACCATGGTCCGGCCGATCCGGCCGCAATCGAGAGGGCAGCCGATTTTGGCGCGTGACACCGATACCACCATCACAGATACCACCATCACAGACGACCAGTTGGTCCGCTATCTGGGCCGGCCGCTGCCTTTTATCTTTCGCTATGTGCGGCGCCACGCGCTTCAGCATGTCGTGATTTTCCTCTCGGTCGCGGTGGCGGTCGGCTGCACGGTCGGCGCGACCTATGCCACGCGGTTCCTGATCGACACCATGACGGCGCACGGCGCCCACGACATGGGGCCGATCTGGCGGGCGGTCGCCTTCCTGGTGGTGGTGATCGCCGCCGACAACCTGTCCTGGCGGGTGGCGGGCTGGTTCGCCACCCATGCGTTCGTGGCCATCACCGGCGACGTGCGGCGCGACCTGTTCCGCTACCTGACCGGCCATTCCGCGGCCTTCTTCGCCGAGCGGATGCCCGGCGCGATGGCGACGCGCATCTCGACCTCGGCGGTGTCGCTGTTCACGCTGGAAAACCTGGCGGCGTGGAACGTGCTGCCGCCCTGCCTGAACGTCGCGCTGTCGATCGGCCTGCTGCTGACCGTCAGCCCGCTGATGGCCGGCGTGATCGTCGCCCTGTCCGCCGGGCTTTGCTATCTGATGTTCCGCATGGCGGCGGGGGGGCGCGGGCTGCACCAGCATTTCGCGTCGGAAGCGGCGCGGGTGGATGGCGAAATGCTGGACGTCATCAACAATGTCTCGCTGGTGCGGTCGTTCGGCATGGCACAGTACGAGCGCCTGCGCCTGGGCCGGACGATGCGGCAGGAGATGACCGCCCGCGGCCGTTCGCTGCGGTACCTGGAGAAGCTGCGCCTGCTCCATGCGGTGCTGACCGCGGTGCTGACCGCCGGGCTGCTGGGATGGGTGGTCATGCTGTGGCATCTGGGGCAGGCCAGCATCGGCGACGTGGTCATGGTGACGAATCTGGGCTTCATGATCCTGCACGGCACGCGGGACCTGGCCGTGGCCCTGGTCGAGACCATCCAGCATATCTCGCGGCTGGACGAGGCGCTGGCCGCCATCCTGGTCCGGCATGAGATGGTCGATTCCCCCGAGGCGCGCGGCTTTGCCGAATCGTCGCGGGGCGAGGTGGTGTTCCGCGACGTCACCTTCGCCTATCCCGGCGGCCAGCCGGTGCTGTCGCATTTCAACCTGACGATCGCGGCCGGGTCGCGGGTCGGGCTGGTGGGGCGTTCGGGATCGGGCAAGAGCACGATCCTGGCCCTGATCCAGCGCCTGCGCTACGTGCAGGGCGGGGAGATCGAGATCGACGGCATCGATATCCGCGACCTGGACGAAGAAAGCCTGCGCGCCTGCATGTCGGTCGTGCCGCAGGACGTGTCGATGCTGCGCCGGTCGGTGCTGGAAAATATCCGCTACGGCAAGCCCGACGCGACGGACGAGGAAGTGCTGGCCGCCGCCGCCGCCGCCGGTTGCCGCGACTTCATCGAGGCGATGCCCGAGGGGTTCGAGACCGAGGTCGGCGACCGCGGGGTGAAGCTGTCCGGCGGCCAGCGCCAGCGGATCGCCATTGCCCGGGCGTTCCTGCGCAATGCGCCGATCCTGATCCTGGACGAGGCCACCAGCGCGCTGGACAGCGAGAGCGAGCAGCATGTGCAGGCGGCGTTGGACCGGTTGAAAATCGGGCGGACCGTGATTGCCGTGGCGCATCGGCTGTCGACCCTGCGCGATTTCGACCGGATCGTGGTCATGGATCACGGGCGGATCGTCCAGGATGGTCCGGTCGGGCTGCTGGAGCGCACCGCGGGCCCGTATCGCGAATTCCTGGAGCGGCAGGCCATGTCGATCGAAGGCGCATTCTGAGAGATCCTGTCCGTAAATGCGCGCTGGTGGCGATCCGACGCGCGTTTCCTGCGCTTCGCTGCTCACGGCCATCCAGGCCGCTGCGCTGCGATGCTCGGAAACGCACGCCTTCCGTGCCGCTGCGCGGCATTCTCGCTCGCAGCCCACCTGTCCGGACAGGATCTGAGAGATATAAAGATCTGAGAGATTCTGTCCGGGGTTGTGCGCTGGCGGCGATCGGTGGGCGGGGTCAGGCCGAGGAGGGCTCGGGCTGTTCGACCTTGTCCGTCGCGTCGGAGGCTTTTGCTTCGAGCGCCTTCATCTCGGGCACTTCGATGTCGATTTCCAGCATCGACACGCCGGTGCCGCGGTCCATCTTGATCTGGACCTTGTCCTGGTCGATGGCGAGGTGCCGCTTGATGACCTCGAGGATTTCCTCCTGCAGCTTCGCGATCAGCTCGGACTGGCCTTCGCCGGCCACCCGTTCGTGGGCGAGGAGGATCTGCAGGCGGTCGCGGGCGATCGGGGCCGAGGATTTGCGTCCGAACAGGTTTGCCAGAAAGCTCATGCCACGCTCCGCTTGAACAGCCAGTCGAACAGGCCCTTGCGCTCGGTCGGCACGCTGACGTCCAGCTTCTCGCCCTCCAGGCGGCGGATCGCCTCGAAATAGGCACGGGCCGGGGCGCTGGTCGGATTGGACAACGTGACGGGGGTGCCGAGGTTCGACGCCCGCAGCACTTCCTCGCTTTCCGGGACGATGCCGAGCAGCGGGATCGACAGGATTTCCAGCACGTCGTCGGTGCGCAGCATCTCGCCGCGCGCCGCGCGGGCCGGGTCGTAGCGGGTGAGAAGCAGATGCTTGTCGATCTTCTCGCCCTTTTTCGCGCGTTCGGTGGTGCTGTCCAGCATGCCGATGATGCGGTCACTGTCGCGCACCGACGAGACTTCGGGATTGGTCACCACGATCGCCTGGTCGGCGTGGTGCATCGCGAGCTGGGCGCCGCGTTCGATCCCGGCGGGGCTGTCGCAGATCACCCAGTCGAATTTCTCGCGCAGTTCCCCGATCACCCGGGCCACGCCCTCGGGGGTCAGCGCGTCCTTGTCGCGGGTCTGCGATGCCGGCAGGATCGACAGGGTTTCGACCCGCTTGTCGCGGATCAGCGCCTGCGCCAGCTTGGCGTCGCCCTGCACGACATTGATCAGGTCGAAGACCACGCGCCGTTCGGCGCCCATGACAAGGTCCAGGTTCCGCAGGCCGACGTCGAAATCGACGACGACGACATTCTTCCCCGTCTGGGCCAGTGCCGCGCCGAGGGCGGCGGTCGAGGTCGTCTTGCCGACTCCGCCCTTTCCGGATGTGACAACCAGCACCTTGGCCATACGCATATTCCCTTGTCTCGATTCGCCGTTCTGCGGCGCCGTAATTGCGTGAGTCTAATGGCGGATATGTGGCAATCGCAACGGGAAAGCGGCCCCGAGGCCGGTCGAGGGCTGGTCGGGGGCCGGTCGAGCCCGGCCGGGGCCTAGTCCAGCTTGCGCACCACGATGGTGTCGTCCTGCAGCAGCGCCTGGGCCGGCTTGCCGTGCAGGGCCGCGTCGATGTCCTCGGCGATCATGTAATAGCCGTCGATCGCCAGCAATTCGGCCTTCATCGCCTGTGCGAAGATCCGCGCGCCGTCCTGTCCGCCCATGCCGGCGATGACCCGCCCGCGCAGCGTGCCATAGACATGCACCGATCCGCCGGCGGAGATTTCGGCGCCCGATGCCACCGATCCGACGATGATCACATCCCCGTCAGGATGCAGGATCGCCTGTCCCGACCGGATCGGTCCCTCGACGATCAGCGACGCGCCGGGCTGCGACGCGGCGCTCTGGGATGCGGGGACGGGCGATTCGTCCTCGTCCGGCAGGTCGACCGGGCCCGAGGCCCGTCCGCCCGCGAATCCGTCCGGCCAGTCCCATCCGGCCAGCGCC
>NZ_JABXXP010000166.1 GCF_013376155.1 Nguyenibacter vanlangensis | reverse complement strand
GGCGTTGCGCGTCAGCAGGACCAGGCCGGGCCACGCCGCCGGCGCCGATGTGGGAGAGGCCGATGCGGGAGAGGCCAATGGGGGGGATGCCGACGCGGGAGGCACCGATGCCGGGGCAGCCTCCTGCAGCCGGATCGTGAACCAGAAGGTGCTGCCCTGCCCCTCCAGGCTGCGCAGTCCCATCTCGCCGCCCATGAGGTCGACCAGCCGGCGGCAGATGGCCAGGCCCAGCCCGGTACCGCCGAAACGGTCGATCACGGAATCATCCGCCTGGGTGAAGGTTTCGAAGACGCGCTGCTGCGCGGCTTCGGGGATGCCGATCCCGCTGTCCGAGACCTCGAACCGCAGGCCGACGCCGCCGCCGGGCAGCGCGGCGCCGTCCACCGCGATCACGACATGGCCCCGTTCGGTGAATTTGACGGCGTTGCCGGCCAGGTTGAGCAGGATGTCACGCACATGCCGGTCGTCGCCGACCAGCCATGACGGGGTGCGGGCGGTGACATGGATGCAGATCTGCAGCCGCTTGTCGTGCGCGGCGACCCCCACGATGCGCCGGACCTCGTTCAATACCGACAGCAGCGCGAAAGGCCGGGCGCGCACGGGCATGCGGCCATCCTCGATCCGCGAGAAATCCAGCAGATCCTCGATCATGCCCAGCAACGAGGTGCCCGCCGCGCGGATGGTGCGGACCATGTCGCGCTGTTCGGTATCCAGCGCGGATTCGCCGAGCAGGCGGCCCATCCCGATGACGGCGTTCAGCGGCGTGCGCAGTTCGTGGCTGACGCTGGCCAGGAACAATGTCTTGGCCCGGCTGGCTTCCTCGGCCCGTCGGCGGGTATCGGACAGAAAGCGGATCAGCGACGCGGAATAGAGCGGAATGATCAGCAGGCCGATCACCAGGCCCGCGAAGAGATAGCCGGTATCGCGCCAGACCGGCAGGTCGTGGACGGCAAGGACAAAGCCGCTGGCGCCGAGCACGGCCGCCGCGGCGATGTAGGTCAGGCCGAAACGGAAGCCGTAGCCCAGGATCACCCAAAGATAGATCGGATAGAGCGGGATGCCGTCGATGCGGCCCTGGTGCATGCCCAGCGACAGGAAGCCGAGGTCCCAGCCGAGCTGCAGGATCCGGCGCGCCTGCGACGGGCGCGGCCATAGCAGCAGGGCGACGGCGATCGCGATCGCCCCCAGCAGGAACGTGCCGCAGATGGCCGACAACCCGCACAGACGCCCGAGCGTGATCGCGCCGTACAGATAGATCCCGAGCAGATAGATCTGCACGATGCAGGCGATGACCAGCCGGTTCAGGACGATCTGGTGTTCGCCGTCCCCGCCTTGCCGCATTCGCGCCAGGATTTTACGCACCCCCATGGGTCATGACTCTCTCGGGCCCAGAGCAGATCGCGATATGGCGGGTTCGCCCGGTCGCGTGAAGATGCTCCATAAAACACACTCGCGGCGTCCGATGACGGGCACCGGACGAAATCGGCCGGTGACGGTGGAAGGGGACCGGCACCCATCCCGTATCCTGCCCGGCCAACATGGCCGCTTGATGGCCGCAGTCGGTACGGGCGGCGGCGCGAAAACGCAAGACGCCGAGGCCGGACGAACACCCCGTGTCTCGCGAATTTCAGCGTCCGGATTTCAAGGTCATGGCGGATACACGCTTAATCTAGGCGTTCCCGCCGGGTTCGGCCGGAGCGGTGACCCGGCCCGCGAGCGTCAGTACCCCGGCCTCGACGAGGGTGCGGAATCGCGCGGGGGGCAGCGGATGTCCGAAATAAAAACCCTGTGCTTCCTGACAATTCTGGTCTTCGAGCCAGCGAAGCTGGTCCTCCCTTTCGATTCCCTCGGCGATCACCTGGATACCGAGATTTTCACCCAGGCCGATGATCGCCTTGACGATCGCCCGGCTGCCCGAGGACGAAGCCAGGTCCTGGATGAAGACCGAATCGATCTTCAACCGTCGGATCGGCAGCTTGGTCAGATAGGCCAGCGAGGCATAGCCGGTGCCGAAATCGTCGATGGCGACCGAGACCCCCAGCATCTGCAACGCCCGCAACTGCCGTCCTGCGGAATCGGGGTTTTCGATCAGTGCGGTCTCGGTCAGTTCCAGTTCCAGGAAATTGGGGTCCAGGCCGGTTTCGGTCGTGGCGTCCACCACGAGCTGGTGCACGTCGTGCTGGCGGAACAGGACGCCCGACAGATTGACCGCCATGCGGACATGGATGCCGTCATGCCGCCATTGCGCCGCCTGGCGGCAGGCCTCGCGCAGGGACCATACCGTCATGGGAACGATCAGCCCCGTCTCCTCGGCCAGCGGAAGGAAGCGGCCCGGATAGACCAGTTCGCCGCCGGGACGCACCCAGCGGATCAGCGCCTCGACCCCCGACACGGCCCCGGTGGCGAGGTCGATCTCGGGCTGGTAGTGCAGGACGAACTCGCCCTTGTCGATGGCCCGGCGCAGCGCCTGCTCCATCTCGGTCGCCGCGGAGAAGACCTGTTCCATCCCCTGGTCGAAAAAGGCGTAGCGGCAGCGTCCCTCGTTCTTGGCGCGGTACATCGCCAGGTCCGCGCGCTTGAGCAGGGTCTCGAAGGTCGCGTCGGGTTCGGGATACAAGGTGACGCCCACGCTGGCGCCGACGCTCATGGAGCGGTCCCCCAGCATGAAGGGACGCGAGAAGATGCCGACGATCCGCTCGGCCAGCTCGGCCGCGTCGGCGGCGTCGGCGATGTCGTGGACGATGGAAAATTCGTCGCCGCCCAGCCGCGCGATGACCGCGGCATGGGGCAGGACGGTACGCAGCCGGACCGCCACCTTGCGCAACAGCAGGTCGCCGACCGTGTGGCCCTGCGTGTCGTTGACGCCCTTGAAGCGGTCCAGGTCGAGCAGCAGGAACGCGAAGGGGCGGCCGTTCGGGCCCCGCTGGGCCATCAGCGCCTGCATCTCGGCTTCCAGCTTGGAGCGGCTGGGCAGGCCGGTGAGCTGGTCGTAATAGGCCAGGTGGTGCAGTTCCCACTCGGCCTTCTTGCGGTCGGTGATATCCAGCGACGTGGTCAGCACGTAGCGCATGCCGCTGGCCTCGTCATAAAGCGGGATCTTGGAGGTCAGCAGGATCCGTTCCATCCCGTAACGGTCGGAAATACTTTCCTCGTAGCGCGACGTGGGCAGGCCGCTTTCCAGCACCTGCCGGTCGCGGGTGACCGAGGCCGCGTTGTTGCGCCCCTGGCGGGGCCCCAGGACGCGGGCGTGGAATTTGTTGACGAACAGATAATTCCCGTCGGCGTCGGTCGCGCTGATCATCGCCGGCACGGTGTCGATCACCTGCAGCAGCCGGTCGCGGCTGCCGCGCAGGATCTCGGCCCGCGCGAGGCGCGTGGTTTCCAGCTCCTGCTCCAACTGCACGGCGCGCGAACGGGCGCGCTTCTGATGCCAGCTAAGCTGCAGCAGGTTGCGCGCCCGGGTCAGGAATTCGGTATGGTCGACCGGGCTGAGCAGGAAGTCGGTCGCACCGGCATCCAGCGCGTTGATGCGGTAATCGCGGTCCTCATATGCAGTGACCACGACCACCGGGACGTCATAGCCCCAGTCGAGATTGCGGATGCGCGCAGTAAAGGCCGCCCCATCCATCAGCGGCATCTTGTAGTCGGTGATGATCAGGTCGGGCACGTTGTCGTCCCCGAACCAGTCCAGGGCCTCGAGCGGCGTGGAGAAGACTTCGACCTGGATGTCCGTGCCCAGCGTCATGGCCAGCCGCGCGAAGATCGTCCGGTTGGTTGAACGGTCGTCAACGATGGCTATGAGTCGCATTCAGGCCTCGGGGCAACAGGGAGGCGGAGCCGGGCTGCTCCGCCGGTTTTTGCTTTGGCAGTTGCGCCACGCCGTCGCCGGCATATTGCGGTATTCAGTGGCACGGTCCCGATTTGATGCCGGCACCCCAGGATATCCAGCCGTCTGCTGCCTTTATGCGTAGCGTTATAGCATGGAACATGACAAGGCGCGGATCGCCATTTTTTCTTCCATGCCCGAAGGATGCGCGCCCTTCGCGCATCGCGGCTTCCGACATGCGAGACCGTGCCGGCACATCTATTAAAGATTAAAAATTAGTCAATACTTTGAATTCCGCTTGATGTCATGAAGGATGAACAAGTAACGCGGCACGATCTTCAATAGCCGCGCCCGCGATCGACCAGGCCCGACGGGCATTCGCCCCGGCGCAGGCGGTCGAGATTCTCGACGATCTGCCGGGCGGCGCTGGCCGGCACGGTGTCGCTGGCGATGTGCGGCGTCAGCGTGATGCCTGGATGGGTCCAGAACGGATGGCTTTCGGGCAGCGGCTCCTGGCCGGCGACGTCGAGGATCGCGTGCGAGAGCTGCCCATCGGCCAGGGCCGCCAGCAAATCGTCCTCGTGCACATGGCCGCCGCGGCCGCAATTGACCAGCGCGGCCCCGCGCGGCAGCGCCGCGAAGGCGGGCGCCGAAAGGAGGAAGCGCGTATCGTCGGTCAGCGGCAGCAGGCAGATCAGGATATCGGTCCTCGCCAGGAACGGCGCCAGCGCGTCCCGGCCCGCGAAGCAGGTGACGCCGTCGAGCGCGTGCGGGCTGCGGCTCCATCCCGCACAGGGAAAGCCGAACAGGTGCAGGCGGTGCAGCAACGCACGGCCGAGCACGCCCAGCCCCAGCACCCCGACCCGGCGGTCGGCGGCCAGGCATGGCGGCAGGCCCTTCCATCGGTGCGCCGCCTGCGCCCGGCGATAGGCCGGCATCTGCCGATGCAGGTCCAGCGTCGCCCAGACCCCGTATTCCACCATCATGTCGGTCAGGGCCGGGTCGACGATGCGGACCAGGGGCATCGTGTCGGGCAGGCCCAGGGCAAGAAACTGATCGACCCCCGCCCCTTCGGAGAAGACCACCTGGAGATTGGGATAGAGGGCGAGCAGGTCCGGCGGCGGCTGCCAGGTCAGCAGGGCCGTGACGTCGGCCGGGTCGCCGCATTCGGGCCAGATCCGGACGTCCAGGCCGGGCGCCGCCTTGGCGAAGGCGAGGCGCCAGGCTTCCGCGCGCGCGGGGGCGGTTCTGACGAGAAGCGACATGGGCGTTCGATCCTGCTGTTTCCGATGCGGAATGACGACGCGGCGGAATGGCGGCGTCGTGCCAGCTTATGGGCATGAGACCGCGTGAGGGCAAGACCGCTGAAAGGCTTGTGGAGCAGCCTTTCAGCCCCGGTCCAGGATCGGATCCAGGGACGGGTCCAGGGCCAGGACGAGTTGCGCGCCGGGGCGCGCTTCCGCCGCATCGAGGTTGGACAGCGTGACGCCCAGCAGGCGGATCCCCTGTTCGAGCGGCCCCTGTTTGAGCGGCCCCTGCTTGAGCGGGAAGAACGGACGCAGCAGGTCCTGCGCCACCCGGGACAGGGCGGCCTGGGCGGCGACCGGGCCGGGCAGCGAGTGC
>NZ_JABXXP010000165.1 GCF_013376155.1 Nguyenibacter vanlangensis | reverse complement strand
CGGTGCGCCTGTCGCGGCAGGGCGCGGCGCTGGCGCGGGACCGGCATGAAGCGGATTATGTCGCGCGCGGCGGGCGGCTGCGCCCCGGCCACCCGGACCCGGCTTTGTTCCCCCGGGACGAATGGGCGTGGGCGATGCGCCGGGCGGTGCGGACCTTGTCGGGCGACGGGTTGCTGTATGGCCACGTCCAGGGGCTGCCGGATTTGCGGCGGGTGCTGGCGGAGGCGCTGGCGGCGCGCCGGGGGCTGCCCGTGATGCCGGAGCAGGTGCATGTCGTGCCCACCGTGCAGTCGGCGCTGGCGATGCTGGGCCGGTGCCTGCTGGATGAAGGCGAGACGGTCTGGATCGAGGAGCCGGGCTATCTGGGCGCGCGGGCGGCGCTGGGGCATGGCCGGCTGGTGCCGCTGCCGGTCGATGCGGAGGGGGCGGACGCGTCCCGCCTGACCGGCGTGCCGAAGCTGGTCTATGTGACGCCGTCGCACCAGTACCCGACCGGGGTGCGGATGAGCCTGCCGCGCCGGCTGGCGCTGCTGGCCCGGGCGCGGCAGGCCGGGGCGCTGGTGCTGGAGGACGATTACGACAGCGAGTTCCTGTGGGAGGGGCGGCAGGTGCCGGCGCTGGGCGCGCTGGCGGAACAGGGAGAGGTGATCACCCTGGGCACCGTCGCGAAATCGTTGCTGCCGGGGCTGCGCCTGGCCTGGTTCGTCGCGCCGCCCGCCCTGTCGGCGCGGCTGGCCCATGCGCAGGCCAATCTGGGAGTGATGGCCAACGTGCACGCCCAGGCGGCGCTGGCGGCCTTCATCGACAGCGGCCGCTATCACCGGCATCTGGACCATATCGGCGGCGTCTATCGCGCACGGGGTGCTGAGATGGTGCGGGCGATCCGCGCGCGCTGCGGCGACGCGGTCGTGGTCGCGCCGCCGGTCGGGGGATTGCAGGTGCTGGTGCGCTTCGCGGCGGATCGGGACGACCGGGCCGTGGCCGCGCGGCTGGCGCGGGCGGGGTATAGCGTGCCGTTTCTGTCCGGGCTGTACCTGTCCGGCCGGCATTCGTCGGGGCCGAACCCGGGGGTGCCGGGGCGGGGGATTCTGGTGGGGTTCGCCGCGGCGACCGAGGAACAGGCCGATATGTTCGCCCGGGCCCTGGGCGACGCGCTGGCCTGCGCGGATGGAGATTGAAACGGCGACGCCGTGAAAACCCGGCCTGGCGGGATGCCGGTGTCTTTATGTTTTCACGGTATCGCCACGCCCGCGCCGCCCTATATGCCGCCGGCGATCACCAGGATGATGAGAATCAGCAGGATCAGCCCCAAGCCGCCGGCCGGGTAGTACCCCCAGCCGGAACTGTAGGGCCATGTGGGCAATGCGCCGATCAGCAGCAGGATGAGCACGATCAGCAGGATGGTCCTGAGCATTTCGTCCTCCATGTGATCGCCGGGGGCTGGGGCGCGGCGCATCCCGGTCTTGCGATTCATGGGTATGAAAGCGACGCGTTCGGCAACGCGGGCAATCGGCCGTGCCGTGCCGGGCGTGCGGGATGGCGGTTCGCGCCCCGCCGGGCCATCCCGTTTGCATGGAACGCCGCTCGCCGACGAAGGATGCCTGGCTGGGGAGAGGGATGGTGGAATTTGCCGGCGGCCCTCATGACGGCGGTCCTCATTCCGGCGGGTTTTGCCGGTCGCGGCGGGTGGCGGGCGCGTCGGCGACGAAATGGGTCGTCAGGCGGGTTGCCAGGTGGGCATAGGTCGCGGGGTGCGTGCCCAGCGGGGACAGGGCCCGGATGCCGCCGGCCTGGGATTCCCGGTCCGGCGGCCCAGTCCGAAACGGATCATGGCCTGCATCGCCTGTGTCTGCATCCCGGCCTCGTAGCACACCATGCCGGTGGCATGGGGATGCAGTATCGCCGCGTTCGATGTCCGGATGAAGGTCGGGCTGGCGGCGGGATGTGACGAGGGATGCGAGATGTAACGCGGCCGCGCGAGCCTTGCGGCCGCGCCATGGGTCGGGCGGTTGCCCGCCGGCTGGCGGTCTGGCTGGCGGAGGGTGGCATACCCATATTCCAGCCGGTCGGAGGAGAGGATGTCTTCCGGCCCGGAGGCTGGAATGTTCGGATTCTATCAGCGCCTGAGTTATGGCGCGGATTCGGTGAAACCGTCCAATTTCTGGGACGTTTTCGCGGTCGGGCTGCTGGCCCTGGGGTTCGGCGCCGCGACGGCGCTGATCTTCTTCAGCGGCTGAGGGGGCTTGTCCGTCCGACCTGCGCCGCGCCGGGAACGGGGGATAGATCTGCCGACATCGTCTTTACCGACCATTCTCCGGCCGCGCGACGCTGGCGGACGTCTGTTGTCCCGGCGCTGCCCGGGCTTCGTCGGTGAAAATCTGCGTCGCATTGTTTTCAGCCATTGCCAATATATAGAAATAATCTTCAAGTTCTAACAGGGCCTGGCATGTGGTGTTGCCGTCGACGCCGTAATCGAGATGATCCGACTAAGTCGCTCAACCGCGTTTTCCATCTTGTCAGCCGGTGTGCAGCGTAGCCGAGGATCAGGCCCGCCTGACGACGGGACTCGTAGTGGAGCGACAACGGCGGAGTTTGGAGTCCTGTCTGCCGTGCCGCCTCCCATATTGCGATTATTGCGATGTCCTCCCACGGCCGCTCGGCCCTAGCTGTCAGGTTGTGAGACTTGATATATACCATGCTGTATGCCATGATGATATATATCATGTCATCTATCGCAGAGGGTGTGATGACCCAGGTCGCAAAAATCTTCAATAATGGCCGTAGCCAGGCGGTTCGCCTGCCGGCCGCCTTCCGCTTCGAAGGCACGGAAGTCTTTATTCGCCGGGACGAGATTACCGGAGATGTCATCCTGTCACGCCGGCCGGAGAGCTGGGACGGCCTGCTTGCGGCCATCAGAGAGGGTGGTGTGCCGGATGACTTCCTCGACCCCTCTGAGCGCGCCCAGGACCAGGACGATCGCGATCCGTTCGCCGACGGGCTGAAATGAGCGCCGACCCGGCGATGTCGTGGATGCTCGACACCAACACCGTGAGCCACATTCTCAAGGGGAACTCTCGAGCGCTGGAGAACCTTTCTCGCACACCGATGGCGAACGTGTGCATCTCCGTCATCACGGAAGGCGAATTGCGTTTCGGCATCGCCAAGCGCCCGGAGGCGACACGCCTCCAGCGTATTGTGGGCGAATTTCTTCAGCGCGTCGCCGTCGAGCCCTGGGAATCATCGACGGCCGATACCTACGGCAGGCTCCGTGCCTCGCTGGAGGCAACTGGAAAGGTGGTCGGCGCCCTTGATCTCCTGATTGCTGCTCATGCCCTCGACCTGAATGTCACGCTTGTCACCAATGATGCAGGCTTCTGCAAGATCATCCATTTGAAGACCGAAGACTGGACAGCGTAATCAATGGAAAGACGGGAACGCATTGTAATGGCCGCGTGCCGGATGTCGCCGGGCAGTGTCTTCCGGGCGTTGGCCATGCGGGGCGGATCGCCCTGCATGGCCATATGATGACGCCGGGCCTGGTGGACGGGCGCGTGCATCCCTTGTCGGGCGGGCGTAGCCTGGCCGGGTGTTCGCTGGACTACCTGGCCCCGAACCTGGCCCTGACCGAGGCGGCGTTGCCCGTCCGCCAGGAGACGATCGTCTACAGCACGGGGGATTTCGTGCCGCGGCGGGGCGGCCCGTCATGACCGCCGCGCGGCGGGTCCCGTCCCGGGTGGTGCCCGATCTGCCGAATGGGGCCGGATAGAGGCGGGGTCGAAGGGGAAGCGGCTGCGCAGCCGGCGTTCGGCCGGATTGGTGACGAGGCGTTCGGTGGCGTGACCGAGCAGCCAGGCGAGGGGCAGGACCGGAAGGAACCAGAGCCAGCCGTACCGGATCGGGGCGCCCAGGCCGTGGAACAGGGCGATGGCGGGAAAGACCAGGAACATGTGCGTCAGGTAGATTTCGTAGCTGAGGCGGCCATAGGCGCGCAGCCATGAAAGGGCGCGGATGCGCGGCAGGGTGGCGCGGCCCCAGCCCCGGTCGAAGGCGATCAGCAGCATCGCGCTGCCGAGCGTGAGCAGCAGCATGGTGGCGTGACCGAGCGCCTGGCGGATCGCCGGTTGCCAGAGCAGGATTGCGCCGAGCATGGATGCCCCGAGGATGCCGAGTGCCGGGACGTGGCGCAGGGGCGCGCGGGGGGCGATCAGGGCGGCGCAGATGCCGGTGGCGATCGCGGCCATGCCGGGAAGATAGGCCTTTTCCCGCCAGATTTCGGGAGCATGCGACAGCAGCGCATAGTCGGCGGGCAGCGAGAGCGCCAGGGCGGCGAAGAGGATCGCGCGCAGGACGGCGTGCCGGGCGGTGGCGCGGCAGAGCAGGGGAAAGGCGAGATAGAAGGCTTCCTCGATCGACAGGGACCAGAGGACGTCCCAGCCGCCGGGGAGATAGGCGGTGTGGCCCTCGTACCAGTTCAGGTGCATGCCGAAGACGGCGAGGATGGCGCGCGGCAGCGACTGGTCGGGATGGGTGATCGTGTAGTACGGCACGTGGGCCAGATCGAGCAGCGACAGGATCGCGACCAGGACGATGAGGCAGGGCAGGATGCGCGTGGCGCGGCGGCGATAGAAGGCGGACGCGTCGACGGCCGAGAGCGTGCCCCAGCGCCGGATGCTGTGGCTGGTGATCAGAAAGCCCGAGATCACGAAGAAGAGGAAGACGGCGGAATAGCCGTTCCAGTTCAGCGCGTGCAGCAGGGTGGCCGGCAGGATGGCGGCGAGAGCCGTGCGGGCCAGCGGAATGCGCAGCGCCAGATGGTGGATCACCACGAGCAGGATCGACAGGCCGCGCAGCAGGTCGATACCGGCATTGCGGTCCGTGCCGTCGCCCGGGATGCGCCCAATCATCTGCATCCCGGAATGACGTCGGAACATTATGGAGAAATCAGGGCAATCGCGGCGAGATCGTTGGCGAGCGGGCGGGCAAGGGTGAATTTCGTGTGCAGGGCGGCGATTTGCGCGCGCAGGACGGGCAGCAGGCGTATAAGGGCGGCGTCGAGGTCGCCCGCGTCGCAGCGGCAGAGAGAGGCCCGGAGAGCGTCACGCATCGCCGGGTCGGCGCGGCGGTCGAATTTGGACTGGACCATGCCGAGCGTGGGCCGGTCGTTCAGCCAGTCGTCCGGCATGGGGATGGTCCCGTGGTCCTGGCGCGTAGGGGCGCGCCGGGATGGTGGAATCGCGGCGGCCCGACCTGTCAGGCCGGGCGGGTAATTCGCGCGTCCGGCCGGCGGGGCGCGGCGATGCATCCGGTGCGGGACATGGATGAAACGATAGAGCGCGGCTGGGGCGGGATGCAATTGCGATTGCGCAAGCCTACTCGTCGTAGTGGGTGGCGCGGGTGCGCTTGATGCCGGCGCGGTGGGCCTTGCCTTGCAGCCTGCGTTCGCGCGCGGCGCGGCC
>NZ_JABXXP010000164.1 GCF_013376155.1 Nguyenibacter vanlangensis | reverse complement strand
CGGTGTTCGAGGCCGCGACGGTCGCGGGCGCGGCGATGCTGGGACGGCGTGACATCGGGCGGCTGTCGGCGCAGAGCTGCGCCGACCTGGTATTGGTCGATCTGGGGCATCCCATGATGCGTCCCGCGATCGATCCGGTGCGTTCGCTGATCTTCTCCTGCGACGATCGGGCGATTCATTCGGTCTATGTCGACGGACGACAGGTCGTGGCGCGCGGCAAGATTCTGACGATCGATTACCAGGCCGCGACCGACCGGCTGGTCGCCGAGCAGGCGCGTATCGTCGGGTCGGCGGCGCAGCGCGACCGGCTGGGCCGGACCGCCGACATGCTGATCCCGTCCACGTTCGCGATCCGCCAGGCGTGACGCGCGCCGAAGTCCTGCTCATGAGGGTGCTGTCCGCGATGGGCATGCTGCTGCTGTGCCTGCCCGCGCCCGTCGTGGCGCGGACGATCGCGGTGGGCCTGTACCCCAGCTATCCGCCGCTGGACATGCGCGACATGCGGACCGACGCGCTGGAAGGGTTCGATGTCGATCTCAGCGCGGCATTACTGCAGCGGATGGGCATGGCGGGCCGCGTCGTGGAGACGTCGTTCGCGCAGTTGATTCCGTCGCTGGAAACCGGTCGTATCCAGATGTTCTTCAACGGCATGATGGATACGCCGGCGCGCCGGCAGAGCATCGCATTCGTCGATTATCTTCAGTCCGGCGTGCAGTTCCTGACCCTGAGCGACGAGCCGCATCGTCCGTTGGACCCGCAAGACATGTGCGGCCGGATGGTGGCGGCCAGCCGGATCACCAGCGAGCCCGCGCATTTGCTGCACTGGAGCGAACGCATTTGCGTGGCGCGCGGCCTGCCGCCCGTCGTGCTGTTCGCCGCCGAGAATTCGGCCGACGCGCGCCTGCAACTGATGGAGGGACGCGTGGTCGCGACCCTGCAGGACAGTCTGACGGCGCCCTGGATCATCGCGCGAAACCATGGACGGTTCCGGGCATTGGGCGCGCCGTTCGACATGGCGCCGCTGGGCATCGGGCTGTCGAAGGACGATCGCGATCTGACCTGCCGGGTACAAAGGGCCTTGAACGGCCTGCAGGCGGATGGCAGCTATCTGCGGCTGATCCGCAAATGGGGGCTGCCGCCCGAAAGCGCCCTGCCCCGCACATCCGGAGCATTGTCATGTCCCACGTAACGGCGGAACGGCTGCTTGTCATCAATCCGAATTCCTCGGCGGCGGTGACGCGCGCGATCGATGTCGCCGTCGATCCGCTGCGCGCCAGAAGCCCGTTTGCGATCGACGTCATGGGATTGCAGGGCACGCCCGCGGGCATTGCGGTGCAGAGCGACGCCGACCAGGTGGCGCCGGACGTGCTGCATGCGATGCGCGCGCATCCGGCCCGGGGCTATGTCGTGGCCTGCTTCAGCGATCCGGGCGTGCCGGGCGCGCGCGAGGAACTGGGCGGCATTCCGGTCCGGGGCATCGGCGAAAGCGCGATCCTGCATGCCCTGATCGTGGGCGATCGCTTCGGCATCGTCGCGCTATCGCGCAGTGCGATCCTGCGCCAACGGCGCCTGGTCCGCGTCATGGGCGTCGATGCGCGCTATGCCGGCAGCAGGGCCGTCGACGCCCGCGCCGAGGAAACGACCAGCGCATTAGTGCTGGACCGCATGAGCGAGGCGGCCTGCGGGCTTGTGTCCGACGGGGCCGATACGATCATCATGGGATGCGCAGGCATGGCGCATTTCCGCGAGGAGATCGAAGGACTATGCGGCCGCCCCGTCATCGAACCGACCCGGGCCGCCGTGGCCGCGCTGATCGGGGATTGCCTGCTGCGGAACTGACCGGGCCGAAAGGGGACACAGGGTCGCCGCCGGGACATACATATCGGCACCTCCTATAAGTTTCGATGATAGGAACAGCGAAATACCGATAAACCATTCCGATGATGATACGAGCAGGCGAACGCGCGCCGTGTTTATTCTCTTTCGGAGATTTCATGGAATCCCGCCATGTTTCCGGAAGGACACCGACCATGACGCGCCATTCACGCGCCCGCCTTTTCCTGAGGACAGCAACCTGTGTCGTCCTGGCCCATTCCATTCAGCTTGCCCGCGCGGAAGATATCGTCAGCCCCCTGCAGGACCGCGAGGAGCGGATTACCGTCACACGCGGCACGGCCAGCGCCAACGGGGTGACCAATACGACGCCCGGCGGCGGGCTGATGCCGCGGCAGACCGCCGCCAAAACCATCAGCGGCATCACGCGTGATTTCATTGCCAAACAATCGCCGACCACGAATGCCCTGACCCTGCTGAAGGCGATGCCGGGCGTGATCGTGTCCAGCGTCGACCCGCTGGGAACGTCGGACCGCATGAACGTGTCGATCCGCGGCCTGAACCAGACTGAGATCGGCACCACGTTCGAAGGTATGCCGGTCGGCGACAGGCTGTATTACAGCCCATTTACGTCCGAATGGGCGGATAGCGAGAATCTGGGCTTCGTCGACGTGGCACAGGGATCGCCGGACATCAGTGCGCCGGTCTATAATTCGGTCGGCGGGCAGATCAATGCCGGGCTGCGCAACCCGTCGGATCATTTCGGGGGGCTGGTTGACGCCGCGGGCGGGTCCAAGGCCACCAATCGCGCATTTCTGCGGGTCGATACGGGCCGGCTGGGGGCATCGGGCATCAAGGGGTATGTGTCCTTTTCCCACAGCGGCAACGACAATTGGCGCGGCACGGGCGGCCAGACGCGTGACCATGTCGATGCCCGCTTCGTGAAGGAATGGGGCGACGGCAACAGGATTGCCCCCTTCCTGGCCTGGAACCTGGTACGTGCCGACCTGTTCACGAATCCGACCCTGGCCCAGTGGAACGCATCCGGGGATTCGTACAATTACGCCGGAAATTATACGTTCGGCAATACGATGTATCAGAAATTCCATTTCTACCGCCGGCAGACGGTCATGATGGCCGTTCCGTCGAACGTCGCGCTGACTGCGGCGCTGAAATTGTCGGTCACGCCTTATTTCATGTATAATCACGGCATCATCAATGGCGGATCGGTGCTGAACGACGACAACGTGTTCTACGGCAACCGGCCGGCGGGGCCGCTGAACCTGCCGTACAGCGTCAATGGTCAAGCGACCGTCGAAAATGTCGATCCCTACACGCAGTTTTCGGCGGGACAGAACGCCTATCTGACCTGGACGCGGGGGCATAACACCCTGCAGTTCGGGTATTGGTACGATTATTTCGACCATAACGAGGCGACGTCGTTCGCCGTTGCCGATTTCGCCGGAAACGTCGCGAATTCATACGGCCATGCGCCGGTCCTGACGGCGGGCGGCGACGTGCTGCGGTCCTTCGACGGTCATATCATCCAGCAGATCAATGCGCTTTTCATCAGCGATACGCTGCGTTTTCTGGACAACCGCCTGACGTTGAATGCGGGATTCAAGGATGCCATGGTATCGCGCAGCGCGACGAGCCTGATTCCGGGATCGACCTACGCGGTGACGGCGAACGATGCGGTGCCGTTGCCGCAGGTCTCGGCGAGCTACAGGATCACGCCGAACGACCAGATCTATCTCAACGGCACGACGGCCTTCCGCGAGCCCGCTTCGATCAACTCCTATGTCGACATCTTCAATGTCGCCACGGGAAAAATGTCGAGCACGCACAGCACGAACCTCAGGCCGGAATATTCGATCTCGGAGGAATTCGGTTATCGCCATTACGGCCTGGTGAATGTCTCGGCCGCATTCTTCAATTACAACTTCACCAATCGTCAGGTCTCGACCAGCGCGCTGGTGAACGGCACGCCGGAGACGTTCTCGCTGAACGCCGGGGGACAGACGTCGCGCGGCGTCCAGGCGGAAGTCGGCCTGCGGCCGTGGCATCATGTCAGCCCCTATCTCTCGGGGCAGTATCTGCATGCGACGATCGACAATAATTTCGCGCGCAGCGGCGACCTGCTGCCGACGAAGGGCAAGACCGCGGTGCTGAGCCCCGAATTTTCCGGAACGATCGGCCTGTCTTATGACGACGGCGCCGCGTTCGGCAATTTCGCGATGACCTATGTGGGGTCGCAATATACGACGTTCATGAACGACCAGCATATTCCGGGCTATGAGACGGCGAACGTGACGCTCGGCTATCGCTTCCATACCCTGGGACCAGCCAGGCATCCGCAGGTGCAGGTCAATCTGATCAATATCGGAAATGAGAAATATCTGTCCGGCGCCTATGGCGTGACACCCAACGCCCGGACGATTCGGGGTGTCTACGGCACCAGCCTGGCCGGCAGCAGCCCGGCCTATTATGTCGGCGCGGGTTTTGCGGCGATCGTATCCCTGAGTACCGGATTCTGACGGGCCGAAAGCGGACCCGCGACCAGGAGGGTCTTCCGAGACGCATGCCGGGGAGGCTGACCGGGCCCCGGCGGAATGGTCAGCCATCGACCGCGATGCGGCCGAGGGCCGGATCGTCGGTGAAGAAGCCGTCCAGCCCCAGATCCAGATAGCGCCGGATTTCGGCGATCGATCCCTGGGGATTGCGGGCATTGTCGCCGGCATCGTTGCGGAGTTGGCGAGGCAGGAAGCGGTTTTCCGGCCGGCAGGTATAGGAATGGACCAGGAGGCCGGCGCGGTGGGCGTCGGCGATCAGGGTCGAGGGCGCGAGCCAGGCGCCGGCGGCATCGCGGGGGATGATGTCGGTATTGGACGGGCCGATCACGTCGGCGAAGGCCCGTACCTGGCGCAATCCGTCCGGGGTCATCAGGTCGCCGAAGGTCGTGCCGCCGCCGGCGGCGGCGAGGTCGGGGATGCGTTCGCCGCGCTCGCCCATCAGGAACAGCAGGCGCGCCTGCGGGTTGATCGCCTGCACCTTGCCGTACAGCCGGCGGAGATTGCCGGTTTCGAAAGACTGGACTTCGAGCGGCGCGAAGCGCGTATAGTCGTGCGCCGCGATGATACGCAGGAAACTGTCCTCGGGCGTGTGGCCCAGGCGGTGGAAATGGGTGGAATTCTTGATTTCCGGGATCAACCCCACGACCCGGCCGCGCGCGGCGGATTCGGCGGCGACGAAATCGATGATTTCCTCGAAGGTCGGGATATCGAAATGCCCGTCATAGCGGGTGTTCTGCGGCCGCACCTGCGGCAGTCTTTCGCAGGCGCGCAGCGTCTTGAGTTCGGCCAGGGTGAAGTCGGTGGTGAACCAGCCGGTTTCCTGCGCCCCGTCGATCACCATGGTGCGGCGGCGCGCGGCGAATTCCGGCCTTGTGGCGACGTCCGTCGTGGCGGCGATATTGCTTTCATGGCGAGCGACCAGCACGCCGTCGCGGGTCGGCACCAGGTCGGGTTCGACATAGTCGGCGCCGTCGGCGATCGCCTTGGCGTACGAGGCCAGCGTATGTTCCGGCCGCAGGGCCGAAGCGCCGCGATGGCCGATCACCAGCGGGCGCGGCGCCAGCGACG
>NZ_JABXXP010000163.1 GCF_013376155.1 Nguyenibacter vanlangensis | reverse complement strand
GTAAACGCGCGCCGCCGCGCGGCCGTGTCCCGCGGCGCGCCGTATCGGCCACCCACGCGCGGGTTCGCCCGGTCGAGCACTCGTGAAGATCGGGGGCTGGAATCCCACGCCTACCCGGCCTCTAATGCGCGCGAGACACGAGTTTCGTGCCGCCAGGTGGCTTGCCCCCGGTGGGACGTCATGAGATTGTGCGGCGAAAATTCATCCGGCCCAGGCGGCCTATGCCGCGGCCGGATGACAAAAAAATGACGATCAGGGTCCCCTCGCGGGGCAATTCCCCTTCCTCGGCGCCGAAGCATGCCCGCGTGTGCGGGAATGAACCGCGCGCGGCGCAAGGGATCATGGGACATGGCCCTGGTCGGCTTGAAGACGGGGCAACAAAATGGAGAAGGCGGCTTAATGCGTTCCATACACACCCAGCCAGTTCGGGCCTTTGAAGGCGGGGCGGCGGGTCCGTCCGCCCAGGACCT
The DNA here is from genome assembly GCF_013376155.1 of Nguyenibacter vanlangensis. GTDB lineage: Bacteria > Pseudomonadota > Alphaproteobacteria > Acetobacterales > Acetobacteraceae > Gluconacetobacter > Gluconacetobacter vanlangensis. The sequence continues at coordinate 5,010 of NZ_JABXXP010000163.1, read as the reverse complement.
GCTGTGCATCAACACCATCCGCACCCTTTCGATGGACGGCGTCCAGAAGGCGAATTCCGGCCATCCGGGCACGCCGATGGCCATGGCCGCCCCGGCCTACGCGCTGTGGCAGAACGTCCTGAATTACGATCCGGCCGATCCGCTGTGGCCCAACCGCGACCGCTTCGTGCTGTCGATCGGCCACGCCTCGATGCTGATCTACTCGCTGATCTACCTGGCCGGCGTCCGCGACGTGAAGCACGGCACCGTGCTCGACGCCCCGTCCCTGACCCTCGAGGACCTCAAGCAGTTCCGCCAGCTCGACTCGCGCACCCCGGGCCACCCGGAATATCACCACACCGCCGGCGTCGAAACCACGACCGGCCCGCTGGGCCAGGGCTGCGGCAACTCGGTCGGCATGGCGATCGCCGAAAAATGGCTGGCCAACCGCTTCAACAAGCCGGGCTTTCCGCTGTTCGACTATCATGTCTACACCTTCTGCGGTGACGGCGACATGATGGAAGGCGTGGCCAGCGAGGCCGCGTCCACCGCCGGCCACCTGCGCCTGGGCAACCTGACCTGGGTGTACGACAGCAACCGCATCTCGATCGAAGGCTCGACCGACATCGCCTTCACCGAAAACGTGCAGAAGCGGTTCGAGGGCTATGGCTGGCACGTGCTCGAGGTCAAGGACGCCAACGACCTGCCGGCCTTCCAGGCCGCGCTGGCCGATGCCAAGGCCGAGACCGGCCGCCCGACGCTGATCATCGTGCATTCCGTCATCGGCTGGGGCGCGCCCAAGAAGGCCGGTACCGCCGCCGCCCACGGCGAACCCCTGGGGGGCGAGGAAATCCGCGGCGCCAAGAAGGCCTATGGCTGGCCCGAGGACCAGAGCTTCTTCGTCCCCGACGGCGTGCTGCACCATTTCCAGCAGGGCCTGGGCGCGCGCGGCGCCGCCGCTTCCAAGGCGTGGAAGGACCTGTACGCCGCCTACGCCAAGGAATATCCCGAACTGGCGGCCGAACTGGCCGACATCCTGTCCGGCACGCTGCCGGCCGGCTGGGACAAGGACATCCCGGTCTATGAGGCGAATCCCAAGGGCATCGCCACGCGCCAGAGTTCGGGCGAGGTCCTGAACGCGATCGCCCCGAACTTCCCCTGGCTGATCGGCGGCTCGGCCGACCTGTCGCCCTCGACCAAGACCAACCTGACCTTCCAGGGCGCCGGCTCCTTCCAGCCGCCCGAATGGAACGGCTCCTATGGCGGGCGCAACCTGCATTTCGGCGTGCGCGAACACGCGATGGGCTCGATCTGCAACGGCATCTCGCTGGCCGGCATCCGCGCCTACTGCTCGGGCTTCCTGATCTTCTCCGATTACATGAAGCCGCCGATCCGCCTGTCGGCGCTGATGAACCAGCCGGTCATCTACATCTTCACGCACGACTCGATCGGCGTGGGCGAGGACGGGCCGACCCACCAGCCGATCGAGCAACTGGCGCAGCTCCGCGCCACCCCCGGCGTCACCACGATCCGTCCCGGCGACGCGAACGAGGTCGCCGAGGCCTGGCGCACCATCCTGCCGATGACCGAGCGTCCGTCGGTGCTGATCCTCAGCCGCCAGAACCTGCCCACCCTCGACCGCACGGTCTACGCGCCGGCCTCCGGCCTGGCCAAGGGCGCCTATGTGCTGGCCGATAGCGACGGCACGCCCGACGTCATCCTGATGGCCACCGGCAGCGAGGTCTCCCTCGTGGTCCAGGCCTATGAGACGCTGAAGGCCGAAGGCGTGAAGGCCCGCGTGGTCTCCATGCCGTCCTGGGACCTGTTCGAGGCCCAGCCCAAGGCGTATCGCGACAGCGTCCTGCCCCCGTCCGTCACCGGCCGCGTCGCGGTCGAAATGGCCGCGCCGATGGGCTGGGACCGCTATGTCGGCCTCACCGGCGCCATCATCGCCATGCAGGGTTTCGGCGCCTCGGCCCCCGCCGGCGAATTGCTGAAGAAATTCGGCTTCACCGTCGACGCCGTGCTGGCCGAGGCCCGCAAGCAGGCGGCCAAGGCGTGATGTCCGGCCGGGGCGCCCGCCACGGTACGGCGGGCGCCCCGGCGCATTTTTTGACGTTTCGCGACTGATGACTAGATAAGGCGGGGGTTCGGCCGGCCGGCCGGGTACAACCCGCTGCGACACCGAAGGAGCAACACCATGAACGTCGTGCAGAAGACGGGTGTTCACGGCACCACCAATCCGCTGAAGACGCTGGAATCGTTCGGCCAATCCCCCTGGCTGGACTTCATTCAGCGCTCCTATACGGAAAATGGCAGCCTGAAGAAGCTCGTTGACGAGGACGGCCTGAAGGGCGTCACGTCCAACCCCGCCATCTTCCAGAAGGCCATGGGGCAGGGCACCGACTACGATGCCCAGTATAAGGACATCCTGGCCCATCGCATCGTCGATGCCGGCACCCTGTACGAAACCATGGCCATCGACGACATCAAGGCGGCGACCAAGGTCTTGTACCCGGTCTATGAGGCGACCAAGGGCCTGGACGGGTATGTCAGCCTCGAAGTCTCCCCCTACCTGGCGCGCGACACCCACGGCACGGTCGAAGAGGCCCGCCGCCTGTGGAAGGCCGTCGACGCCCGGAACCTGATGATCAAGATCCCCGGCACCGACGAGGGCGCGCCCGCGGTGCGCACCGTGATCGCCGACGGGCTCAGCATCAACGTCACCCTGCTCTTCTCGCTCGACGCGTACAAGAAAGTGCTCGAAGCCTATATCGCGGGGCTCGAGGACCGGCACGCCAAGGGCCTGCCCGTCAGCGGCATCGCCAGTGTCGCCTCCTTCTTCGTCAGCCGCATCGACGGCAAGATCGACAAGAAGATCGACGACCGCATCGCCGCCGGCGACAAGGATGCCGAGGCGCTGAAGGCCCTGCGCGGCAAGGTCGCCATCGCGAACGCCAAGATGGCCTACCAGCACTGGCTCGACGTCACCGCCTCCCCCCGCTGGCAGGCGCTCGCCGCCCTGGGCGCGCAGCCGCAGCGCCTGCTGTGGGCCAGCACGGGCACCAAGGACAAGGCCTACAGCGACGTGCTGTATGTCGAGGAATTGATCGGCCCCGACACCGTCAACACCATCCCGCCCGCCACGTTCGACGCCTTCCGCGACCACGGCAAGGCCCGCGCCTCTCTGACCGAGGATGTCGAGGGCGCGCGCCACGTGATGGCCGAGGCCGAGCGCCTGGGCCTGGATCTCGACGGCGTCACCACCAGCCTGGTGAATGAAGGCGTCGCCTCCTTCGCCGATGCCTTCGACGACCTGCTCGGCACCGTCGCGGCCAAGCAGGCCGCCCTGCTGGGCAACGCGCTGGTCAAGACCACCCTGTCCCTGCCGGCCGACCTGGACAAGGCGGTCAAGGCCAGCCTCGACGCCTGGCGCAAGGACGGCACGGTCCGCCGCCTCTGGGCGCGCGACGCCACGGTCTGGACCGGCAAGGACGAAGCCAAATGGCTCAAATGGCTCGACATCGTCGAGGACCGCCTGGCCGACCTGCCGGCGCTCGAAGCCTTCCAGGCCGAAGTGAAGCAGAAGGGCTTCAAGGACATCCTGCTGCTCGGCATGGGCGGCTCCAGCCTCGGGCCCGAAGTGCTGTCCGAAACCTTCGGCAAGCATGACGGCTTCCCGCATCTCCACGTGCTCGACAGCACCGATCCGCAGCAGATCCGCGCGTTCGAGAAGAAGATCGACCTGGCGAACACGCTCTTCATCGTCTCGTCCAAGTCGGGCGGCACGCTCGAGCCGAACATCCTCAAGGCCTATTTCTTCGACGCGGCCAGGAAAGTGCTGGGCGACAAGGCCGGTTCGCACTTCGTCGCGGTGACCGACCCCGGCTCGCACATGGAAGCGGTCGCCAGGCAGGACGGCTTCTGGAAGATCTTCTACGGCGAGAAGCAGATCGGCGGCCGCTATTCCGTGCTGTCCAATTTCGGCATCGTCCCGGCTGCCGCCGCCGGCGTGCCGCTCAAGCTGTTCCTCGACTCCGCGCTGTACGGGGTCAAGGCGTCGGCCGCCTCGGTGCCGCCGGCGCATAATCCGGGCGTGCAGCTCGGCACCGTGCTGGGCGTCGCCGCGACCCAATTCGGCCGCGATAAGGTGACGATCGTCGCCTCGCCCGCGATCTACGATCTCGGCGCCTGGCTGGAACAGCTCCTGGCGGAATCGACCGGCAAGGTCGGCAAGGGCCTGATCCCGATCGACGACGAAACGCTGGGCGCGCCCGCGCTCTACGGTTCGGACCGCGTCTTCGCCTATCTGCGCCTGGCCACCCATCCCAGCGCCGAACAGGACGAGGCGATCCGCGCCCTGGCCGCCGCCGGCCAGCCGGTGGTGACGATCGACCTGCATGACAAGCGGCAGATCGCCCAGGAATTCTTCCATTGGGAATTCGCCACCGCCGTCGCCGGCGCGATCCTCGGCATCGACCCGTTCGACCAGCCGGACGTCGAGGCGTCGAAGATCGAAACCAAGAAGCTGACGACCGCCTATAACGAAACCGGCACGCTGCCGGCCGAAACCCCGTTCGCGACCGACGGCGTCTTCTCCTTCTTCGCCGACGCCGCCAACGCGGCGGCGCTGAAGGGCGAAACCCTGGTCGGCATCCTCAAGGCGCATTTCGCCCGGGTGGGCGCGGGCGATTATGTCGGCCTGCTGGCCTATGTCGAACGCGATTACGCCACCCGTGCCTGGATCCAGTCCACGCGGCTGGCCATCCGCGACGCGCTCAAGGTCGCGACGGCCGCCGAATTCGGCCCGCGCTTCCTGCATTCCACGGGCCAGGCCTACAAGGGCGGGCCCAACAGCGGCGTCTTCCTGCAGATCACGGCCGACGACGCCGCCGACCTGCCGGTCCCGGGCGAGAAATACACGTTCGGCGTGGTCAAGGCCGCGCAGGCGCGTGGCGATTTCGACGTCCTGGCCGAACGGGGCCGCCGGGCGCTGCGCGTGCATATCGCCGGCGACCTGAAATCCGGCCT
>NZ_JABXXP010000162.1:0-2500 GCF_013376155.1 Nguyenibacter vanlangensis | reverse complement strand
TTTGCAGCGAGCTTAAGCCGATAGGTGTAGGCGTAGCGAAAGCGAGTCTGAATAGGGCGCTGAGTTGCTGGCAGAAGACCCGAAACCGAGTGATCTAGCCATGGCCAGGCTGAAGGTGCGGTAACACGCACTGGAGGGCCGAACCCACGCCTGTTGAAAAAGTCGGGGATGAGCTGTGGCTAGGGGTGAAAGGCCAATCAAACTCGGAGATAGCTGGTTCTCCGCGAAATCTATTGAGGTAGATCGTCAGGTGTTGACCCCGGGGGGTAGAGCACTGGATGGGCTAGGGGGGCCCAAAGCCTTACCAAACCTAACCAAACTCCGAATACCCGGAAGTTTAGCCTGGCAGACAGACGGTGGGTGCTAAGGTCCATCGTCGAGAGGGAAACAGCCCAGACCACCAGCTAAGGCCCCCAAATCGTGGCTAAGTGGGAAAGGATGTGGGGATTCCAAAACAACCAGGAGGTTGGCTTAGAAGCAGCCATCCTTTAAAGAAAGCGTAATAGCTCACTGGTCTAATAGAAACCCTGCGCCGAAAATGTAACGGGGCTCAAGCCACGTGCCGAAGCTGTGGGTGCATACTTTGTATGCGCGGTAGCGGAGCGTTCCGTAGGTCTGAGAAGGAGACGGGGTGACCCTCTCTGGAGATATCGGAAGTGCGAATGCTGACATGAGTAGCGACAAACAGTGCGAGAAACACTGTCGCCGAAAGTCCAAGGGTTCCTGCGCAAGGTTAATCCGCGCAGGGTGAGCCGGCCCCTAAGGCGAGGGCGAAAGCCGTAGTCGATGGAAACCAGGTGAATATTCCTGGGCCTGCTAGAAGTGACGAATGCGATATGTTGTCAGTCCTTAACGGATTGGGCTGGCTTTTGGAGCATTCCAGGAAATAGCTCTAGCGAATAGACCGTACCCGAAACCGACACAGGTGGACTGGTAGAGCATACCAAGGCGCTTGAGAGAACGATGCTGAAGGAACTAGGCAAATTGCTCGCGTAACTTCGGGATAAGCGAGACCCATGAATGGGCAACCATTTGTGGGTGGCACAGACCAGGGGGTAGCGACTGTTTAGTAAAAACACAGGGCTGTGCGAAGTCGAGAGACGACGTATACGGCCTGACGCCTGCCCGGTGCCGGAAGGTTAAGAGGAGGTGTGCAAGCACTGAATTGAAGCCCCGGTAAACGGCGGCCGTAACTATAACGGTCCTAAGGTAGCGAAATTCCTTGTCGGGTAAGTTCCGACCTGCACGAATGGCGTAACGACTTCCCCGCTGTCTCCAGCATCGGCTCAGCGAAATTGAATTCCCCGTGAAGATGCGGGGTACCCGCGGTCAGACGGAAAGACCCTATGAACCTTTACTGCAGCTTTGCAGTGGCATCAGAGACATTCTGTGTAGGATAGGTGGGAGGCTTAGAACCCGGGGCGCCAGTTCCGGTGGAGCCATCCTTGAAATACCACCCTGACTGTTTCTGATGTCTAACCGAGACCAGTAAGCCTGGTCCGGGACCCTGCATGGTGGGCAGTTTGACTGGGGCGGTCGCCTCCCAAAGTGTAACGGAGGCGCGCGATGGTGGGCTCAGGTCGGTCGGACATCGACTGTTGAGTGCAATGGCATAAGCCCGCCTGACTGTGAGAGTGACAGCTCGATCAGAGACGAAAGTCGGCCATAGTGATCCGGTGGTCCCGCGTGGAAGGGCCATCGCTCAACGGATAAAAGGTACTCTAGGGATAACAGGCTGATCTCCCCCAAGAGTCCACATCGACGGGGAGGTTTGGCACCTCGATGTCGGCTCATCACATCCTGGGGCTGGAGCAGGTCCCAAGGGTTCGGCTGTTCGCCGATTAAAGTGGTACGTGAGCTGGGTTTAGAACGTCGTGAGACAGTTCGGTCCCTATCTGCCGTGGGTGTTGGAGACTTGAGAGGATTTGTCCCTAGTACGAGAGGACCGGGATGAACAGACCTCTGGTGCACCGGTTGTCGCGCCAGCGGCACAGCCGGGTAGCTAAGTCTGGACGGGATAATCGCTGAAAGCATCTAAGCGAGAAACCCACCTCAAAACCAGGTCTCCCCGAGGGCCGTGATAGACCATCACGTCGATAGGCCAGATGTGAAAGCGCAGTAATGCGTGCAGCTAACTGGTCCTAATCGCCCAATAGGCTCACTCACACAGCCCGCTTAAACGCAGGCAACACACATGCACAGCAATCATCCACTCAACACTCAATACACACACCTCAGCACCAACCTCTCACGCCCACTACACCCCATCAGGGTGGACTGGACGACCTGGTGGCCATGGCGGGGATAGCTCCACCCGATCCCATCCCGAACTCGGCCGTGAAATGCCCCAGCGCCTATGATACTGCGTCTCAAGACGCGGGAAAGTCGGTCGCCGCCAGGTCTTCCAATCCACCTACACCACCGCGGGGTGGAGCAGCCCGGTAGCTCGTCAGGCTCATAACCTGAAGGCCGCAGGTTCAAATCCTGCCCCCGCAACCAA
>NZ_JABXXP010000161.1 GCF_013376155.1 Nguyenibacter vanlangensis | reverse complement strand
CTGGGCGATGATGGCGGCGGCGCGCGCCACGCGCATCCTGCCCGGCCTGCCCGCGGTCGGACGCGCGGAAATCCGCCGCCTGCTGGAAGACAAGGCGTTTTCGACCGAAGCGATGGTGCGGGAACTGGGCGTCGTGCCGATCGGCCTGGAAGACGGGCTGGCGCAATTGTTCGGCCGGGCCACCCGCGCGGACCGGTCATGAAGAAATGCGTTCAAAGGGAATCGCTGGGGCGAACGACGGGGCTCGAACCCGCGACATCCAAGACCACAACCTGGCGCTCTACCAACTGAGCTACGTCCGCCACAGCGGGCTGTGATTTAGAGAAGCGCGTCCGGCCCGTCAATCGCCCTCCATGCGGGCGGGACAAAAAAACCGCCGCGACGAACGCGGCGGACCATTGGGGGATTGTCCGCGCGATTGAACAACGAAGGGAAGGCCGCCCGAAGGCGCCCTTCCCCCTGTCCCGTCGCCGGATCAGGCCGCGATGGTCATGCCCTGCGTCGAATCGACGTTATAGAAGGTGATCGTGTGCTGGTTCTGCAGGTCCAGCACCAGGTTGCCGCCCGAGATGGACATCCCGGTGACCCCTTGGATGGTCGCCATGTCCTTGGCGCCGTCGAAGCCGTAGATCATCGAATTGCCGAGGCCCGAGCCGAAATTCAGGTCGGCGGCGGCCGATGCGGCGACGTTGGCCCAGACGCCCGTCGGGTCGTCTGCCGTCAGGTCCATGTTGCCGGCGCCGGCCGTAATGGCGGCGCTGCTTTCATTGCCCAGCGTGATGTAGTCGGTGGCCGCGCCGCCGGTGAAGGTCAGCGAACCGCCGCTCTGCTGGCTGCCGACATAGGTTTCGGCCGTCCAGCCGATCGACTGGCTGGCATCGATCGTCATGGTGCCGGTGCCGCCATAGAACGTGTCGAAGCCGCCGGTGGTCGAGGCGACGTTGACGTCGGCGCCGTTCATATGGATGTCGTCGTTGCCCAGCGAATTGATGGTGGTCGTCTGGCCCGCTCCGCCCAGGTTCAGCGTGGTGTCCCGCCCGGTATAAAGCAGGTCCGTCTGGCCCGAGACCGTCACGTCGGCATGGGCGTTGCCCTGGTTGTCCACGCTGTCCAGGTTGCCCGCGCCGCCTTCGGCCGTGATGTTGACCTGGTCGGCCGAATCATAGGTGCCGCCGGTGATATAGGCATAGGAACTGCTGGTGCCGGGTTCCGACCCCAGGGTCAGGTTGGTGGTGCCGGCAGCGGCGATGCCGGTCATCGCCCCGCCCAGGATGGTCGTCGTCGCACCGCTGGATTCGACAACCTGCAGGCTGCCCGTATCGCCCGAGGCGTTGTTGACGATCATGCTGTCGGCATCGCCGGTCAGCACGCTGGTGTCGCCCGCGCCGCCATTGACGACCAGGTTCTGCACGCCCGCGCTGTTGTCGCCCCCGCTGTTGTCGATCGTTTCCGCCGTGCCGGCCGGCGCGGCGTTGGTCACGATCGCGGTGTTGCCGCTGCTGCCCGGGGCGCTCGTCAGCACCATGTCCTGCGCCTGGGGATTGCCGCTGGCGTCGGTGCCCACCGAATAGCTGCCGAAGCCCTGCACCGTTTCGCCGACCGTGGTCTGGGCCGGGGCCTGGGGGGCCTGGCCGGTGATCGCGGGCATCAGCGTGCTGGTCTGGTTGGTGTCGTTCAGGATGTCCTGGACGTACCAGCTCGCGGTGACGGGTTCGGACGAGGTGCTCTCGATCGGCTGGCCGGTCGCCCAGTCATAGGATTCGCCCGGCGGCGTGCCGCCATTGTCATAGGCCTGGTCGATCCAGTCCAGGCTGTTGCTGGTATAGGTCTGGTCGCCCTGGTCATGCGACAGGATGCTGGCATAGGACGACATCTGCGGCCAGGACGGCGACAGGCCGTGGGCTTCGTACGTGCCGCCCGGGCTCCATTGCGACGATTGGTAGAACGTGTCGTTCTGATAGCGCGAGATGCCGTAATTGTCCTGCGTCAGCGCATTCTGCACCGCCGAGTCGTTCTCGACCGCATAGGTGCTGGTCGGCGAGACCAGGCCGAGCACCGCGGCGATGTTGGTATCCGCGTCGATCGTGTCGTCGACCGTGCCGTTGGGATTCAGCATTTCGACGAAATGGCCTTCCTGCGCGTTCCACAGGCCGGGTTGCGCCGCGGTCGTGGGGCGGAGGATCGCCTGCTGGATCGTCTGCGCGCCGGTGGCCCAGCTCTGGCCCAGATTGCCCTCGCCCAGGGCGGACGCCATCTGGGCGGCGGCGTTCAGGCCCTCGGCATACGTCACCTGCGTGAAGGTGTGATAGCCGTACATATCCTCCCAGATCGAATAGTCGGCCGGGCCGAGACCGTTGGCGCCGATATTCTCGCTGATCCAGTTCGCCGAGTTGACCAGCGCCTGGCGCACGGTCGGGTCGGTGATGAAGGATTGCGCGGCCGCCGTGTCGCCCTGGGAGAGCAGTTGCTCGTAATGGCGGTAGGAGCCGATCAGGAACAGGCCCTGCGAATCGTTCTCGGGCGCGACGAAGCCGATCGGCAGGTTCTGGTCGAATTCGCCGTAATTGGTCGAGAACGTGCCCGCCGCGTTGCCGCTATAGGTCGCGTTCATGCCGTTCTGCTGAACGGACGCCATCCAGCGCCAGAACTTGTCGGCCTCGCTGGTCAGGCCGGCATCGTCCAGGCCGATGGCGGTGGCCGCGCTGTCACGCACCCAGACCTTGTATTGATAGGACGGATTGGTGGCCGCCATGAACGAGCCGAATTCGGGGCTCTGGGCCTGGAGGATGTTGATCAGGCTGCTGCGATAGGCATCGCGCAGCGACGTGCTGTCGACATTATTCAGGGTCTGGCCGTCGACGGCGGTCGCGGCCTGGCCGCCGACGGCGACGTCGGAGGACGAGCCGGCGAGGTTATAGGCCTGATTCAGCGTCTGGTCCCAGGCATTGGCGGTCTGGGTGATCCAGGAATTGGCGGCGGCGGTGCCGGACTGGTCGGTAAGCTGGGAAGTCGCCGGGGCGGACGTGCCCGCCGGGTTGGTCGCCAGGTCCAGGTTCGCGTCCAGTTGGCTCAGGCTGGTGGCGGTGGTGATGTAGTAATCCAGCGTGACCGTCTGGCCCGCATTCAGCGTGACGTCGGCCGAGGATTCGCCCACCGAGATCCCGGTGCCGGACGCGCTGCTGTCGCTGCCCAGCATCGTGCCGTTATTTTCGAACCCGCCGACGATCCCCTGGTCGGGCGCGTTCAGCGACGGATTGCCGCTGGCGCCGGACGCAAGCTGATAGTCGCCGCGGACATCGGTGCCGTCGGTGCCGGCGGCATGCTGGGCGCCGTCCGGCTGATAGGCGCCGATCGCCATATAGAGCGGCGCCTTGCCGCTGCCCTGGCTTTCCTGGACGATCCAGGCATTGTGGGCGGAATCCCAGGTGGCGCTTTCCTGCTCGCCGGCGTTCAGGCCGGTGGCGTTCATCACGTCCCATACCAGCGGCTGGGTGCCGGTGGCCTGTTCGTTGGTCAGCGAAAGCTGCTCGACGATCAGGTCCTGATTCGGAACGGTGGCATAGGCGGCCTGGATCTGCACCGGCAGGGCCTGGCCGGTCGGCGAATAGGCGCCGTAATTGACATGCAGGACGCCGTTCTGGTCGAAGCTTTCGTTCGACTTGAAATAGGGCGCATAGGTCTGCGCCGTATCGCCGGGCGTGACGTCGCGGAACCAGATGGCGTTGTAGTTGAGCTGGTTCAGCTCGTCATTGCTGGCGACGTGCAGTTCCGACAGGCTGGGGCCAAAGGTCCATTGCTGTTCCGGCGCCATGCTCTCGCCCTGCACGAAGGCCTGCAGGTCGGTCATGTTGTTCATCGCCAGGGACTGCGCCGAAGTTTCCTGCGACGGCTGCGAACCGGGCGTGATCGTCGTGGTGCCGAGCGTGAAGGCCGGGCTGGCCTGCAGGGCCGATTCAGGCACCGCGGTCAGGCCGTTGACGGTATCGCCGGTCCGGTTGCTCAGCGAGATCGCATTCAGACCCTGGTTCAGATAGACCGTAGTGGTGGCGCCGCCGGTCGAGGTCCCCGGAGTCTGGTCGAATTCGACCAGACCGGGTGCGTCCTTGCCGTTGATCGTCAATTGCTGGTACGCCGGCGCATCGGCCGTGTTCTGGTAGGAGAAATCGAACGTGTAGTAACCGGCGGCCGGCGCCAGATAGTTGAAGCCGATACCCGACGGCGTCGCGTCGGTCGCGACGGGTTCGGGGCCCGCCGCCATTTCGACGAAATCGGCCGCGTTCACGTAGGCCATGCCGTCAAGCGTGTAATCCGCTGGTGTAAACTGGTCATTTGTATTGTCAGACACGACACTGTTCCCTGTGCAGTTGTCCTTGTACCGTTTCGCACTGGATACGGTATCCGGAGCCACGTCCGGCGGGGAAATGGTATCGGACATTTCGCGATAGTAAAAGCACGTATCGGATAATTTTTGGAAATTTACTTCAATATTCTATATTTTTAACTTTCTTCATATCCGGATTCGTATTCCAGCACCGAACGTCCCGCATCCTGCGGGCTGTCCTGATTCGTCGTTATTTTATTTGTATTTATATAATTTCCGGCAGCGGCGCGTCCGTCCGGACGGGGCGCGGGGGGCGTGAAGGTCAGGAAGGAGAGGGATGTATCGTCCTGTTCCGATCGGTCATTGATATGTCTTGTCCTTTATCGTTCGCACCACCCCGGTGGGCGAAATGACGGTGCTCGTGCCGTCGCCGTTGGGAATGATGACGGCGCGTCCGGCGGCGGGTGCATGGCCGGCGCCGGCAAAATCGGGCGTTTTCGTCCTGGGGACGGGATTGGTCGCGATCTGCATGCCGTTGCGGATCTCGGCGTCCTCGCCCAGGCTGAGGCTTTCGCCGGGCTGCAGTTCGGCCTGCACCGCCGGCCCGGCCATGGCCGGCCCCCCGGCGCCGGACAGGATCTCGGACGCGGAGGGCCAGATATTGCCCGGTTCGGGCACAATCGGCGCGGCCGCGACCGTCTCGCCGCGCACACGGCGGAGATTTTCGGCCGCGCCGTGCGGCGCATTCGGATTGGCGCCCAAGAAACTGCCCGGGAAACTTATCGTATCGGACGCGAATTTTCCGATCCCCGAACAGGCGGACAGCAGGGACAGCGCCGCCATGGGCAGGACAGCGCGAAACGCCGTGCGTCGGTCCATCATGCGGTCAGCCCTCCGCGCCCATCAATTCCGACTCCGTCCGATCCAACCAGGCAAGTTCCACGCCGGCCTGCTTTTCGCCCTGCTGCCCGGCCTTGTGCAGCCACAGCCGGGCCTCGGCCGGGTCGGCCGCACCCGCCAGGCCCCGCGCCAGATATCGGCCGAGCATGCATTGCGCCGGCGCGAACCCCCGTTCCGCCGCGCCGCGAAACAAATCCAGGGCCCGCCGGCGATCGTCCGGCCCGTCCCCCGTCTGGTCGTGAAGCAGGCCGAGACAGAACATCGCCTGCGCGT
>NZ_JABXXP010000160.1 GCF_013376155.1 Nguyenibacter vanlangensis | reverse complement strand
CGGCCAAGCCCGTGGCCAGGACGGCGCATGTGGTTCCTGCGGCGGCACCGGTTGCCGCCCCGGCCGTGGCGACGACCGTCGCGGCCAACACCGCACCGCCGGACCAGATGGAATCCATCATGATCCGCGCCCAGCGCCGCCTGCTGCGCGAACAGGATTCGCCCAGCGCGGTGACGGAAATCGGACAGACCCAGATCCGCATGAGCGGTGCCGCGGGCAATATCGTCTCGCTGCTGCGTAACGCGCCGTCGGTCTATACCTACCAGCAGGGCATCGGCAATAACGAACCCGTAATGTCGATCCGCGGCACGCGCGGGCTGGAAGCCGCCAATACGCTGGACGGCATGCCGATGCAGGACCTGCTGCAGGGCGGCAGCGGCGCGTTCTTGCAGAACGTCATCGCGGCCCCGTTCACCCAGGACCAGATCAGCGGCGTTTCGGTCTATCCCGGCGTGGCCTATCCCGACCAGTCGACCTTCGGCACGATCGGCGGCACGGTGGCGTATCACTCGCTGCGACCCGCGGACAAGTTCGGCGTCGATGTGTATGGTGGCGTAGGATCGTTCGGCACCTGGCGGGAAGGCTTCAAGGTCGATTCCGGGCAGCTTGACGGCGCGCTGGGCCGGGGCGTCGATGCGCCCAAGGTCATGGTGCAGTACGACAACATGCAGACCAAGGGCTTCATCGACTATACGCCGGCCCGCTACAACTCGTTCGAAGCGGCCCTCGACAAGCCCTATGACGAGGGCCAGTCGATGTTCCAGGCGACGGTGCTGTACAATACCGGCAGCGGCCTGATCACCCCGGAACCGATTCCGATGCCGTATCTGCAGCAGAACGGCAATTTCAGCAATTATTCGCCGGATCAGGAATATTTCCGCCAGAACAACGACTATTTCACGTTGATGCTGAAGAATGACACCTACATCAACGATTATATCAATGTCGGACTGAGCGGATTCTATCGCTACTCCAACTCGACGACCGAGGAATACGCCAACCCGGCCCTGTTCGCGCCGAATGGCGGCGACACGCCCTTCACGGTCGGAGGCGCCAATCCGTTCAACCAGACCATCGCCGGCTTCGGCGAACAGGGTCTGTACGGCTACGGCAACCCCGCCTATCAGCCTGGCGCCGTGACGTACGATGGCAACGCCATGTACAATAACAGCCCGGCCTGTCCGGCTTCGGTTGCGGCGCAATGGGCAGCAGCCGGTCAGACCAGCCCCTGCGGCTATAACGCCTATACCCAGACGCTGCACACGAACACGTACGGTATTCAGCCGCGCGTTTCCATCCTCGTGCCGGAATTCTGGGGCATCCGCAACACGATCCATATCGGCGGCCTGGTGGCGCGCGAGACGCAGTTGAATACGCCGATCTATTACGGCATTACCCAGCCCGTCCCGCATGATGCGATAAACGACGTCGCAGGTGCCCCGAATCAGGGCGGCGGTCTCGGCGGCGGGCAGCAGCGTACGATCTTCTCCGGCTATCTGCAGGACAAGATCGATTTGCTGCACAACACGCTGCATATCACCCCGGGCTTTACCCTGCAGGGTACCAAGACCGCGTACAGCACGGGATATCAGGTCTTTGGCACTCCGTCCGCGGCGACGCTGGCGACCCCCTATTGCCAGGCCAATACCTGCAATTACGGTCCGTTCGGCAATCATAAGTGGGATCGCGAGTTCCTGCCGTTCGTCAACGTGACCTATGACCTGGACAAGATCGCGCCGGCCCTGAAAGGTGTGTCGTTCTACGGCAGTGCCGGTACCTCGGCGCTCTATGCCCCCACCAGCGATTTCTCGCCCAGCGTGATCGGCTCTCCGCCGAGTGCGTCGATCGTGCATATGTATGAAGGCGGCGTGAAGTACAATACGTCCCACTGGTTGTTCTCGGCCGATTACTACTATCAGAAGGTCGACCGTGATTTCGGGTTCTTCCAGTACCAGTCCGGCCCGCTTGCCGGCGATGCACTGTATACGAACTCCGGCCAGCGCCTGATGCGCGGCCAGGAAGTCACGCTGATGTGGCGTCCGAACAGCACCTGGACGTTCTCGGGCAATTTCTCGCATAACAGCGCGCGGTACCTGAAGACGTACGAGGCGTTCGTGACGGTCCAGGAAGACCAGTTCGGCATCGCCCAGCGCGGCAGCCACGTTTCGGGCATTCCGCAGTGGCTGGCGCAGTTCAGCGTCGACTACAACAAGCGCAACCTGCTGCGCCGGGGTGACGACCTGAACGTCAACCTGACCGGGCGCTATACCGGCCATCAGTACACGACGTACGACCTGACCGGGTTCCAGAATATCGGTCCGATTCCAGGCACGACGGGTGGTTATGGCACCTATGATTATTACAACACCACGGCCGGTGCCACGACGATGGATCCGAACGGCGGGATCGCGCCGTATGTGATCTTCAACCTCGACGTCAACTACGCCATGCCGGTGCATGAGCTTGGTCCGTTGAAGAAGGTCGATTTCGACCTGAACGTGCAGAACCTGTTCAACACGTTCTACTGGCAGTACAAATACCGGCAGATCTCGCCGGCGTCCTGCGGCACCTTCACCAGCAACCCGCCGGGCACCACGGGCTTTGCCGGCAACGCGGTCAGCAATTACGGGTGCACCCCGCAATTCGCCGACGGCCTGCCGGGCATGCCTTCGACCATCATGTTCACCGTCCGGGCTTCCTTCTAAGTCTCTGCCCCGTTCATACGGCGTATCCTCCTTTACGGGGGATACGCTGTCCTGCATTCCCGGGTTCGGGAACAGGCGGGCTGCCCAGGGCATCCCGCATGCGGCGGCATGATCGCCGCCATGACGATGTGCCGCGCCCGAACCCGCCATTTTCTGGAGTTCCCATGCGGTACAAACCCGCCATCGCCACCCTGCTGCTGGCCGGCACGGCCTTGCTCTCGGGTCCGGCTCTCGGTGAATCCCCGTTCGATTTCGCGCACGCGCCCGGCCAGTTGCCCAAGGATGTCGTGCCCGGCGCCTATCGCATCGACATCGTGACCGACATGAAGCGCCTGACGCTGAACGGTCATGAGACCATCGACGTCACCGCGTCGGCGCCGGTGGCGCGCATCACGCTGAACCAGGCGGGCCTGACGCTGATCTCGGCCACGGTGGACGGTCAATCCGCCGCCATCACCCAGGATGACAAGGCGCAGACCGCGACCCTGACCCCAGCGCGGCCGGTCGCCCCCGGGCATCACATGGTGACGATCGCCTATCGCGGTCCGATCCCGGCCACGCCGAACGGCATCTATTACGACGATTACCGCGCGCCGGACGGCAAGACGCGGCGCATGCTGGTCACGCAGTTCGAGGTCGCGGACGCGCGGCGCATGTTCCCCGGCTGGGACGAGCCCGCCTTCAAGGCCACGTTCCAACTGACCGCGACGCTGCCCGCGCATGACGTGGCGATCAGCAACATGCCCGTCGTCTCGACCACGCCCGTCGGCCATGACGCCAAGCGCGTCGTCTTCGGCACCACGCCGCGCATGGCCAGCTATCTGCTGGCGCTGGTCGCGGGCGACCTGAGCGCGGTCAGCGGCAAGACGGAAGGGGGCACGCCGATCAACGTGTATGCCCCCGCCGGCGAGCAGCAGAACGGACGCTACGCCCTGCAGGCCGCATCGCAGATCCTGCCCTATTACAACGCATATTTCGGCGTTCCCTACCCGCTGCCCAAGCTGGACCTGATCGCCATTCCCGGAAATTACGAGGCCGGGGCGATGGAAAACTGGGGTGCCATCACCTTCATCGACGACGACCTGCTGTTCGACCCGGCGCACAGCGCGCCCAGCACGCAGGAGATCGTGTATATCGTCTTAGCCCATGAAATGGCGCATCAATGGTCCGGCGACCTGGTGACCATGGGATGGTGGGACAATATCTGGCTGAACGAAGGTTTCGCCACCTGGATGGAAACCAAGGCCACGGATCATTTCAACCCGGGCTGGCAGATGTGGCCGCGCGAACATGCCGAGCGCGAGGCGGCCATGGCGCAGGACGCGCACCCCACGACCCACCCGATCCAGCAGGTGATCCATGACGTCAGCGAGGCCGACACGGCCTTCGACCGGATCAGCTATCAGAAGGGCGAGCAGGTCATCCGGATGATCGAGGACTGGCTGGGTCCCGAGACCTTCCGCGACGGCATGCGCGCCTTCATGAAGGCCCATGCCTATGGCAACACCACCAGCGCCGATCTGTGGGCCGCCCTGTCCGGCGTATCGCACCAGGATGTCGCCAGCGTCGCCCGAAGCTTTACCGAACAGAAGGGCATTCCGCTGGTCAGCGTGGCGCGCCATTGCACGGCGGGCAATACGACGCTGACCCTGACCGAGGGCCGCTTCAGCATCGATGATCCGCATCCGCTGCCGGCGCGCTGGAACATTCCGGTCACCGTCGGCGGTCCGGGCATCGCGTCGCAGCGCACGATCCTGACGCCCGACCATCCGCAGAGCCTGACCTTCGCCGGCTGCGGCCAGGCGCTGAAGGCCAATATGGGCGAGAACGGCTATTACCGCACCGCCTATGACACCCCGTCGCTGACGGCTCTGGCATCCGCCTTCGCCCGGTTCGGCGCCGCCGACCGGGCCGATCTGCTGGGGGACCAGTTCGCGCTGTTCCAGGCCGGGCAGGCGCCGCTGGCGGCCTGGCTGGACCTGATTGCCGACTTGAACGCCCGGCACGAGGACAATATCGCGGTCTGGCAGGATACGATCAGCCATCTGCGTACCCTGGACGAACTGGCGCGCGGCAGCGCGGCGCGTCCGGCCTTCCACGCCTTTGCCCGCGCCCTGCTGGCGCCGCAGCTGGCGCGCCTGGGCTGGACGCCGCGCGCGGGTGAATCCTTCCTGGATACGCTGCTGCGTCCCGAGGTGATTGCGGCCCTGGGCCAGTTCGACGACCAAGACGTGGCGGCCGAAGCCCAGCGCCGCTTTGCCGCCTATCGCCGCGATCCGGCCAGCCTGCCGGCCAGCATGGTCGCCCCGGTCACCTGGGTCGTCGGACGCCATGCCGACAGCGCCACCTATGACGCGCTGGCCGGCATGCTGCAGGCGGCGGGCAATACCGAGGACAAGCTGCGCTTCTTCCGCGCCCTGGCCGCCGCGCGCGATCCGGCGCTGATCGCGCGGACGGTACGGATCGCCTATAGCGGCGTGATCCCGAACGGGCGCATCGCGCGCGTGCTGGCGGTGGCGGCCCATGACAGCGACAATCCGGACCTGGTCTGGAGCCTGGTCCAGGCCCCTGCGACCCAGAAGCAGATCCGCAGCCACCTGGCCCCCTGGTCGCAGGCGGATCTGCTGCCGACCATCGCCGGCCAGTCGGTCAGCCCCGCCGTGGCGAAGGCGCTGATGGCGGACCCGTCGGTAACTGCGTCGACCGGCGCCACGATCCAGGCGAAGAAAGCCGTCGACCTGATCGCGGCCAATGCCGGGATCGCGGCACGGGCGCAGCCGGCGCTGGCCGCCT
>NZ_JABXXP010000159.1 GCF_013376155.1 Nguyenibacter vanlangensis | reverse complement strand
GGGGCCGCGGTCATTGACCCGCACCGTGATCTCGCGCCCGTTTTCCAGGTTGCGCACCGTGACGATGGCCGGCAGTTGCAGCGTGGCATGGCTGGCCGTCATGGCACCGGCATCGTAATGCTCGCCATCCGTGGTGACGAAGGGCGTGCGGTCGGCGTCGGCCACCGCCAGGCCCGTGGCCTGATAGGCGAAATCTTCCTGCGGATAGCGCCAGACGCCGCCCATCTTGTAGGGCGCACCCACCACGTAATGCGGCGCGGCCGGCGGCAGTGGCGGTTCGGCACGGCGGTGGCAGCCCGCGAGCCCGAGGACCAGCAGTTCCATGGCAAGCAGGCCCGCGAGGCGTGGGCGCGTCACAGGGCGCGTCACGTCACGTCGCGACCCAGCAGGCCGACCGCCAGCGCGTAGAAATCGGACGGGTTGTAGCGCCTGATGACAGAGAAATTGCGGTATACCATGAACGCCTCGCCGCCTGGCCCGTCGGGGCGGATCACCGCCCCCCTGATGTCGGTGCGCGAGAAGCGCCGCCCGTCCAGGCGCGTGACCCCGCGATCCATCCATTCGCCCAGCGTGCGGATCGCGCCGCGGCCCAGTTCGGATTGCGCGAGCACGGGGGGCACCGCGATTTCCTGCCCCCAGGGTTCGCCCGGCACCCAGCCGCAGCGGCCCAGATAATTGGCGATCGAGCCGAAGACGTCGGGCTCGCTGGTCCAGATGTCGCGGCGGCCGTTGCCGGCATAATCGACCGCGTAGCGCAAATAGGCGCTGGGCATGAATTGCGGCTGCCCCATCGCGCCGGCATAGCTACCGGTCATGTTTTCCGGCGCGACGTCGCCGTGGTCGAGGATGCGCAGCGCGTTCATCAATTCGGCGCGGAAAAAGGACGCTCGCCTGCCGTCATAGGCCAGGGTGGCCAGCGCGTCGGTGATGCGAAAGCTGCCCGTCCGGGTGCCATAGGCCGATTCCAGGCCCCATATGCCCATCAGCGGCTGCGGATCGGCGCCGTAACGCCGGCTGACCGCGCTCAGCAGCCCCATCCGCATGGCGGATGCCGCCTTGCCGTCGGCCAGCTTCTTGGCGGTCAGGACGCGCTGGCGGTACTGTGCCCAGGTCAGGGTGAATTCCGGCTGATGCTGGTCCAGTTGCAGCACGCGTGCATTCGGCGCCTCGAGCGCCAGCGCCCGGCCGACGATGGACGGCGACAGGCCCTGGGCGAGGGCGTCGGCACGGATGCCGGCCAGGAAGGCGGCGTAGGATCCCGCCCCGGATGCGCGCGCGCGAAGGGGCGCCGCGGCGGCTAGCACGGCGCCCGAAGCGGCCGAAATCAGAAAATCACGACGTCCTGTCATGGGGAAATCTGTGCCACATTCCCCGGCAGGCTTTCAATCCTCGCCGCCAGGCTCTCATGATTTGTCTCATGATTTATCACTGGTCCGCCCCCATGATTTGTCGGTGGCGGCGAAGCGTGCGACAAGGACCCGCGACCGGGGCGGCGATCGTCGCCCGAATGCCCGCGCGGAACGGGCCCCGTGAGCGAAAGGCTTGGGCGAGAGGCTTGATGCAGTGAGGATTTCGACCCGTCCGCCCCGGCCGAACCGACGGCCGGCCGCCCGTTCTTCATGATGATGTTCTCCTCTCTCCCCCCTCTTCTGGCCGATGCCACCAATTCGCCCCTGTTTCAGGCGGCGGTGATCATCGTCGCCACCTTCATCCTGGAAGATGCAGCGACCATCCTGACGGCAATGGAGGTGCAATCGGGACCGGTCGCCATGCCGCTGGCGCTGGGGGCGCTGTATGTCGGCATCGTCGTCGGCGATCTGGGGTTGTACGGCCTGGGGCGCCTGGCGGCGCTCTGGCCGCCCGCGCGGCGGTGGGTCAACCTGCCGAGCGGCCATGACGGGCAACGCTGGTTCGCCCGCAACGTTTTTCGCATCGTCTTCATCAGCCGCTTCATCCCCGGCGCGCGGCTGCCGCTCTATACGGCGTGCGGCTTTTTTCACGCCAGCATCGCCCGCTTCGCCGCAGCCGCGGTCATGGCGACGCTGATCTGGACAACGCTGCTGTTCGTTGTATCGCTTAGGGTCGGCCAGTTTCTGATCGACCATCTGGGCGAATGGAAATGGCTGGGCATGGCCGGTTTTGCGCTGACTATCCTTCTTGTCGGCCGGATCGTGGCCAGTGTGCGGAGTCCGTCCCGATGAACCATGCCTCGACCGCCGCCCCTGCCCCGGCCAATCCTGCGCAGCCGGCATCGCCGCTGTCGATGTTCGAATTCTGGCCGGGCTGGGTCTTCTATACCCCGATCGTGCTGTACTGGATCGCCATGGGGGTGCGGCACCTGGATTTCAGCCTGCCCACGGCGGCCAATCCGCGGATCGAGACCGGCGGCCTGTGCGGAGAGAGCAAGACGGCCATCCTGGACATGGCCGGCGAGACGGCCGGACGCTGGATCGCGCCCTACACCACCATGACCACCACCGGTTCCGCCGAGGACGCGGCGGCGGCGCGGCAGGCGCTGGCGCAAGCCGGGCTGGCGCTGCCGATCGTGCTGAAGCCCGATATCGGCTGCAACGGCACCGGCGTGAAGCTGGCCGCCACGCCGGCGGAGCTGGCCCGGGCCGTGGCGCAGTTTCCGCCCGGCACGGACCTGATGCTGCAGCGGCTGATCCCCTTCGAACATGAGGCCGGGGTGTTCTATATCCGCCATCCGGACGAGCCGCGCGGGCGGATTACCTCACTGACCTATAAGGAAGCGCCGGTCATCGTCGGCGACGGACGGTCCACCGTGCGGCAACTGATCGACGCGGACGCACGCACCGGGCTGGTGCCGCATTTGTACCTGCCGCGCCTGGGCGCGCGCGTGCATGACGTGCTGCCGGCCGGAGAGCCGATGCGGCTGGTCTTTGCCGGCAATCACTGCAAGGGGTCGATCTTCCGCAACGGCGCGTCCGACATCACCCCTGCCCTGACCGAACAGATCGACCGGATCATGCAGGATATTCCGGATTTCCATTTCGGCCGGATCGACCTGAAATTCGAATCCATCGCCTCGCTGCGCCTGGGCCGGGGGTTCGAGATCATCGAGATCAACGGCGTCGGCTCCGAGGCGACCCATATCTGGGATTCGCGTACGACGCTGCGCGAGGCCTACGCCGCGCAGTTCAACCACTACCGGGAGACGTTCCGAATCGGCGCCAAAAAGAAGAAGGCCGGATGGCGTTCCAGCGGCGCGCTGACCATGCTGCGCTCGTGGCGTCGGCAACGGAAATTGCTGGCGTCCTATCCGATGAACGACTGACGGTCCGGTCGAATCTCAGAGCGAATCTTGGGGGCGAATCGGACGTCTCAAGCGGATCGTGATTTGGCGGACCGACGTCATCACGTGAAAATGCTCGGCAAAACAAATGTCTTGGGCATGCGCGGGTCAATCCGATCCTGGCATCGAATCGGAGGGCAGGCCGCCATTACCGAAGATGTAATTGCTGACCTGCTGTTCGAGACTGACGGCCTCTTGCGCATTTGTGATGACGGCGCCGGGGGCCAGGTGGGTGGGCGCCTTGCCGGGCTGGACCATCAGCGCGTCCTCGTCCGTCATGGTCGCGCTGCCGATCGTCACCGCGCTGTCGGCCGGAAGCTGCAGGGCGCGGTCGACGGTGAAGCCGACATTGGCCATGGCGCTGACCGGATCGAGGGTGATGGCGGTGACGCGGCCGACCGGCACGCCCGCCAACTGGACCTCGGCCCCAACATGCAGCCCGTTGGCCGATATGAACCGGGCGGTCAGGTGGTAGCGGTCATGGCCCAGATCGACCTGCGACGCGCGGGCATAGGCGTAGAACGCCCCGGCCACCAGCAGAACCAATCCGCTGAACACGATCGCGCTGCCATTTTCTCGCGCCAAGCGCTCCTCCTGCTCCATTCCGTGCCGGACTTCGGCCCCGGCGCACGCTATCCGCTTGCCGAAGGCCAGGAAAGTAAGGCACCACAATATTGTAATTCACCATGGACGGCCGGACAATGACACTCATCCAAGCCATAGTGATCGCCATTCTTCAGGGGGCGACGGAATTGTTCCCCGTCAGCAGCCTGGGACATGCCGTGATCGTCCCTGCCCTGCTGGGCTGGGTGGTCGACCCGAGCGGCGACATGTTCCTGCCGTTTCTGGTCATGCTGCACCTGGGCACGGCAATCGCGCTGCTGGTCTTCTTCTGGAAGGACTGGGCCGCGATCGCGCGCGGCATCTCCGGCCGGGACGGCAGCCAGCGCCAGGCCGAGAGCATCCATATCGTGGCGCTGCTGGTGGTCGCGACCATTCCGGCGGTCATTATCGGCTTTTTGCTCGAACATTGGCTGCGCACCCTGTTCGGAACGGCGCGCTTTGCCGCGATCTTCCTGTTCCTGAACGGGTTGCTGCTGCTGCTGACCGAACGGATCAAGGCGCGGCAGTCCATGACCGAGGGCGGGGCCATCGCGTCGCTGACCTATGCCGACGCCGCGATCATCGGGCTGTGGCAGTGCGCAGCGTTTTTTCCGGGCATTTCGCGTTCGGGCGCCACGATCATCGGCGGGCTGTTCCGCAACCTGAACCATGAAGGGGCGGCGCGCTTCTCGTTCCTGATGGCGCAGCCGGTGATCTTCGCGGCGACGGTGCGCGAGGCCATGCATCTTCGCCATGTTGCCGTCCCGCAGGGCCAGATGCAGTTGGCCGCGATCGGCGCCGTCGTCGCCGCGATCACCGCCCTGGCCAGCACCGCATTCCTGATGCGCTATTTCCACAACCATGAAAAATGGGCGCTCAGCCCGTTCGCCTATTACTGCCTGGCGGTCGGCGCCGCGTGCTTTTTCTATCTGGGCCGGTGATCCGCGACATGGTCCGGCGTCTGACCGCCCCCCTGCCCCTGTTGCCCCTGCTGGCCCTGCTGGGCCTGGGGGCGGCCGCCCCGGCCAATCTGGCGGTGCAGCCCATATCGCGCATGGATACGCCCTGGTGGCACCAGCGCTTCGCGGAAAAACAGGACGAGATCGCGCATGGCCGCTACGACCTGGTCTGGCTGGGGGATTCGATCACCCAGAACTGGGAGCGGCGCGGCCCCGAGGACTGGCGGGATTTCGCCCCGGTCTGGCAGCATTATTATGGTGACCGGCATGCCATCAATCTGGGATTCAAGGGGGACAGCACGTGCCATGTCCTGTGGCGCCTGGCGCATGGCGAGTTGGAGTTCCGCACAGCGCCGCGCCTGTTCATCGTCCTGATCGGCGCCAATAATTTCGGCCATGTCCATACCGACGCCCGCCAGACCTATGCCGGCATCGTGCGGATCGTGGACCAGATTCATGCCCGCCTGCCGGCGACGCAGGTGCTGCTGCTGGAGGTGCTGCCCTCCATCAGGTCGGCCTGGGTGAGCGAGAATACGCGGACCCTGAACCGCATGATGCTGGCCGAGGTCCGGACCGGCCGGCCGTGGCTGCATCTGCAGGATGCCGGCGCGGCGCTGGAGCGCGACGGCG
>NZ_JABXXP010000158.1 GCF_013376155.1 Nguyenibacter vanlangensis | reverse complement strand
CCTCGTCCAGCATCGGGGCGAATTCCGGCACCACCTCGACCAGCCGCCGCCCGACCGCCGCCTCCAGGTCCTGGTGCAGCAGCATGCCGGCCGCACGGTTCGGCAGTTCGATGACCTGCTGCGCGTCCAGCCCGATCACCCCGGCCGACACGCCCGACAGCACCGCCTCGGTAAAGCGGCGGCGCTCGTTGATCTGGCTGTTGGCGATCATCAGTTCCGAACGCTGGCTGGCAAGCTGGTCGGTCATGCGGTTGAAGGCGCGCGACAGGCTGGACAGTTCGTCGTCGCGCCGCCCCTCGGGCACGCGCACCTTCAGGTCGCCGTCGCTGATCCGCTCCGACGCCAGGATCAGCAGCCCCAGCGGGCGGACGATCTGGTTGGCCAGCACCAGCCCGACCAGCACCGCCGCCGACAGCACCAGCAGCCCGACCAGCGCGAAGATCATCACGAAGGTGAACTGGATCTTGGACCGGTTGCGGTTCAGCCGCTGATAATCGGCCACCACGCGCTCGGTCCGGTGCATATGGTCCAAAATGACCGGATCGACCGGACGGGTGATCACCAGCATCAGCGGCGGCGTGTCGCCCAGCGAGATCACCGCGCGCACCGTCTTCTCGTCGGGCGAATCGAGGATCGCGATCTCGTTGGTGCGGGCCATCAGCGTGGCCGAAGGCGGCGGCAGGGCCTGCATGTCGCCCGGATGGCTCATCAGCCCGCCCGAGGCCACCACCGTGTTGGTCAGCGGGTCATAGATCACCGCCTCGTTCAGGCCGCGCAGCGTCGCCTGGGAATCCAGGATCTGGTCCAGCGCCTCGGGGTCGTGCATCAGGTCCGACCCCGACCCTTCCAGGCCGTTGGCCGCGCTGGCCAGGTAGTTGGCCAGCGAGAATGCCTCGGTGCGGATATTGGCGTTATGTTCCTGCAGATAGCCGTGCGACGCCTCCAGCGCCTCGCTCAGCGCCGTATTCACCCGGTCGCTGAACCAGATCTGGATGCCGTAATGGAAGAACACGGCGGCGAAGGTGCCGACCAGGATGGTGGGCGCCGCCGCGACGATGCCGAACAGGGTCACCAGCCGGACATGCAGCCGCGCCCCCGCCAGGCCGCTGCGCCGTTCGGCCAGGACCCGCCCGACCCGCTCGGCCAGCGCCAGCGCCAGCAGCAGCAGGACCAGAAAATTCAGGATGAAGATCAGTGCCTGGACGCGCGGATAATGCGTCAGGGACATGCCGCCCGACAGCACCACGAAGGTCGCGACGCCGAAGCACAGCGCCAGCGCGACCAGGGTGATCGCGACATTGCGCCGCGCCAGCACGGAAAACAGCCCGCGCATCACACCCGTCCGGCGCGACGGACGCTCGGCACGCGGCGCCGCCGGCACGGGTGTCAGCTTACGCCCCGGACGACTGGAATTTCCAGGTCCCGGATCTTCTTGCGCAGCGTGTTGCGGTTCAGCCCCAGCATGGCGGCGGCCTTGATCTGGTTGCCGCGCGTGGCGGCCAGCGTCATCTGGATCAGCGGCCGTTCGACCTCGGCGATCACCCGGTCATAGATGTCGTGCAGCGGCATGCCGTCCTGCCCCGACGACAGGAAATGGCGGATATGGCGCGCCACCGCATCGGCCAGAGGCTCCTGCGACGCCGCCTGCGGCGCCTCGCCCGGCAGGTCGCCCGACGTCTCGGCCAGTTCGGAATCGATCAGCTCGGCGGTGATCGTCTCCTGGGGATACAGCGCGGCCAGCCGGCGCATCAGGTTTTCCAGCTCGCGCACATTGCCCGGCCAGCGGCCGGCCTGCAGCCGTTCGACCGCGCCCTCGGCCAGCATCTTGACCGGCAGCCCGTCCTCGCGGCTGCGATCCAGGAAATGCCGCGCCAGCAGCGGGATGTCCTCGGCCCGCTCGCGCAGCGGCGGCAGGCGGATCGGCACCACGTTCAGCCGGTAATACAGGTCCTCGCGAAACGTGCCGGCGCGGATCGCCTGGCGCAGGTCGCGGTGGGTGGCGGCGACGATGCGCACATTCGCGCGGATCGGCTGGCGACCGCCCACGGTGGTGAACTCGCCCTCCTGCAGCACGCGCAGCAGCCGGGTCTGGGCCTCGGGCGGCATGTCGCCGATCTCGTCCAGGAACAGGGTGCCGCCGGCGGCCTGCTCGAACCTTCCGGGCGTGCGGTTGGTGGCGCCGGTAAAGGCACCCCGCTCATGGCCGAACAGCTCGCTTTCGATCAGTTCGCGCGGAATGGCCGCCATGTTGACCGCCACGAACGGCCCGCCCCGCCGGCGCCCGTAATCATGCAGCGCCCGCGCCACCAGTTCCTTGCCCGTGCCGCTCTCGCCGTTGATCATCACCGTCAGGTCCGACGTCGTCAGCCGGGCGATGATGCGATAGATGTCCTGCATCGCCATCGAACGGCCGATCAGCGGCATGCGCTCGTCGGCATCGGCGGGCGCGGGCTCGGGCAGCGCGCTGGCCGGCGAGGCCAGGGCACGCTCCACCACCGACAGCAATTCCTTCAGGTCGAAAGGCTTGGGCAGATATTCGAACGCCCCCCGCTGGGCCGCCTTCACGGCGGTGATCAGGGTGGATTGCGCGCTCATGACCACCACGCGCAGGTCCGGCCGCGCGCGCTTGATGCGCGGGATCAGGTCCAGGCCGTTTTCGTCGGGCATCACCACGTCGGTGATGACCAGGTCGCCCTCGCCTTCCTCGACCCACTGCCACAAGGTGGCGGCATTGGCCGTGGTACGGACCTGGTAGCCCGCCCGCCCCAGCGCCTGGCTCAGCACGGTGCGGATGGAACGATCGTCGTCGGCGACAAGAACGGTCGGCAAGGGCATGCGGGGTTCAATCTCTCGGAACGAAAATCACGGCGGCAAAGGATGCGCGGATACGGGACGCGGATTTGACGGGCACATGTTTGGCGATCAGGGCGCGTCCTTTCCCTCGGCCACCACGGGCAGGTGCAGCAGCACCTCGGTCCGTCCGGGGCGGCTGTCAATCTCGATCACGCCGCCATGATCGTCGATGATCTTGCCCGCCAGTGCCAGCCCCAGCCCGCTGCCGCCGGCCTTGGTGGTCAGGAACGGCTCGAACAGATGCGGGCGGATGCTTTCGGGAATGCCCGGGCCGCTGTCGCGCACCGAAACGACCAGCGGCAGCTCGACCCGCTGCTCCATGCCCGGCACCGCCAGGCGCACGCCGTGGCGATAGGCGGTACCCAGGATGATCTCGCCGCCCAAGCCTTGGTTGCCAGAGCCTGGGTTACCAGAGCCCTGGTTGCCCGACATGATGGCCTCGGCCGCGTTCTTGACCAGGTTCAGCAGCACCTGCACCAGTTGGTCGCGATTGCCCCAGACCGGCGGCAGCGACGGATCATACTCCTCGACGATGCGCACGCCGCTGGCGAAACCCTGCTCGGCCAGCATCCGCACCCGTTCCAGCACGCGATGGATGTTCACCGGGCGGCGTTCCAGCGGCTTGTCGCTGAACATCTCCATCCGCTCGACCAGATCGCGGATCCGGTCGGCCTCGTCGCGGATCAGCACCGCCAGTTCCCGATCGCCCTCGCTCACCGAGCTTTCCAGAAGCTGGGCCGCGCCCCGGATCCCCGAAAGCGGGTTCTTGACCTCGTGCGCCAGGATGGCGGCCATGCCCGACACGCTGCGCGCAGCGGACCGAAAGGTCAGTTGCCGGTCCAGCGCCCGCGCCGCCGAGGAATCGTGGAAGGTCAGCAGCACGCTGCCCGGCTCCTCGGCAACCAGCGTGCCCTGGACGGTAATGCCGGTACGATGCAGGCGCGGGCCGTCCAGCGTCAGCTCATGCTCGGCGATGGTGACCCCGTCGCGCCGCACCTGCTCGACCAGCAGGAAGATCGGATGGTCGGCGGCCAGCAGATCGGCCAGCCCCATCTGCACCAGATGCGGGCTGGACGCACCGAAGAACGGCTCGGCCGCGCTGTTGACGTGACGGACGCGATTATCGGCACCCACCAGCATGACCGGCATCGGCATCGCATCCAGCAGCGCCCCTCCGTCGGGCGGCGCAAGCACGGTTTCCGCGGCGCCATGGACGGACATCGTCGTCCTCACGCCGCCTCGGCGGTGCCCTGGTCGGCAATGCTCCGGCCGCCCGCCGCGCCGAATCGTTCGCGGCGCGAACCCGCCGCGATGTGTCGGTCATAGAAATCGGCAATCATCCCGATCGCGACGTCGGCCTGGTCCACCCGGTTGATCGCGGCCCGGAAATGCGCCGAATCCGGCAGGCCGGCCGAGTACCACGACACATGCTTGCGCGCCAGGCGCAGCCCCGGATGCGCCCCGAAATGCGACAGCATCATATGGTAATGTTCCAGGACGATCGCCTTCTCGGTCGCCAGGTCGGGATCGGCGACCGCCTCGCCCGTGCCCAGCGCCCGGGCCACCTGGGCCGGGAACCACGGCCGGCCATAGCATCCCCGCCCGATCATCACCCCGTCCGCCCCCGACTGCGCCAGCGCGGTGCGCGCGTCCCCCACCGTCAGGATGTCGCCATTGACGATCACCGGCAGCGAAACCGCGTCCTTCACCCGCCGGACGAAGGCCCAGTCCGCGGTGCCGGTATAGAATTGCTGCCGCGTGCGCCCATGCACCGTGACCATGCGGATGCCGGTCCGCTCGGCGATCCGCGCCAGCACCGGGGCGTTCAGGCTGGCATGGTCCCAGCCCATGCGCATCTTCAGCGTCACCGGCACGTCGACCGCGCGCACCACCGCCTCCAGCAGCCGGCCGGCCAGGACCTCGTCGCGCATCAGGGCCGATCCCGCCTGCTGCCCCACCGCGACCTTCTTGACCGGGCAGCCGAAATTGATGTCGATCATGTCCGCGCCGCGATCGACCGCGATCCGCGCCGCCTGCGCCATCGCCTCGGGCTCGCACCCCGCAAGCTGGACGGCGTTGGGCCCCTCCTCGTCCGCGACCTCGGCCATGCGCAGCGTGGCGTCGTTTTCGCGCACCATCGCCCAGGACGCGATCATCTCGGACACGACCAGCCCGGCCCCCAGCCGCCGCGCCAGCCGGCGGAACGGCAGGTCCGTCACGCCCGACATCGGCGCAAGGATGACCGGGGTGCGCAACACCACCCCCCCACCCAGATCGATGGGGCGTAGCAATTCGGACGACATGGACGGCATGATCCCCGCTTGGGCTGTCAGATTCCAAACCCGGCACATCGCGCGGCATCCCGAATGGATAAAAAATGCAGCATAGATGCTTAGGATTTGAGCACAGTATATAAACTCTCCGCGTCACGCAATCGCGATGGCAGCATCCCGCGCGCATCCCGTTTCCGAAATTCGCCCATGCGGCCTCGGTTGCGCTTGACGGCGGAAACCTGGCGCCCCATTGCTCCGCCATGCGTGTTGCAGCCATCCT
Organism: Nguyenibacter vanlangensis; assembly: GCF_013376155.1. Lineage (GTDB taxonomy): Bacteria > Pseudomonadota > Alphaproteobacteria > Acetobacterales > Acetobacteraceae > Gluconacetobacter > Gluconacetobacter vanlangensis. The sequence goes on along the minus strand of NZ_JABXXP010000158.1, from coordinate 103 downwards.
TCTCGCCGCCGGCGCCGGCCGCCGTTTCAGCGCCACCGCGGCATCCCCGGTCGCCAAGCAGTATCTGACGCTGGCCGGCCGGCCGGTCATCCGCCACGCGGCG
>NZ_JABXXP010000157.1 GCF_013376155.1 Nguyenibacter vanlangensis | reverse complement strand
CAGGCCGCGCCGGCCGGCCTGTTCCCCGCCGCCCTGGCCGCCATGATGCAGGAGGATGGCGGGCTGTCGGTGCCGCTGCGGGTCGCCATCATGACGGGCTGGTCGCCCGATGCCGGGCAGCCGAAGCCCCTTCGGCCGGGGCAATTCACCACGCCGCTGGAAGATGCGTTGAAGAACATCGGATAGTGGATTGAGTATGAAATATTATCCGCCCGTGACGCTCATGTGCCGGCGGATGGTGGCGGGGTCGTCGGCCTGACGGCCGATGACGAAATCATGGCCTTTCGGCTTGCGCAGGATCGCCTGCCGGACCAGGTGGAGCAGGGTGTCGTCGGTCGCGCCGTCCCGGACCGGCCGGCGCAGGTCGGTCGCGCCTTCATGCCCCAGGCAGGTATAGAGCTGGCCGGTGCAGGAGAGGCGCACCCGGTTGCAGCTTTCGCAGAAATTATGGGTCATCGGCGTGATCAGGCCGAGTTTTCGGCCGGTTTCGCGCACGTGCAGATAACGGGCCGGACCGCCGGTGCGCAGGGGGAGCGGTTCCAGCGTCCAGCGCCGGGCGAGGTCGGCGCGGACGGCCGAGAGCGGCAGGTAGCGGTCGGTCCGGTCCTCGCCCGTCTCGCCCATCGGCATGGTTTCGATCAGGCAGAGATCGGCGCCTATTTCGCCGCACCAGGCGAGCAGCGTATCGAATTCATCGTCATTCACGCCCGCCATTGCGACGGTATTGATGCGAACGGCCAGTCCGGCCGCCCGGGCGGCGCGGATGCCGTTGAGGGTCTGGTCGAGGACGCCGCGACGGGTGATGCGACGAAATCGTTCAGGATCAAGGGAATCCAGGCTGATATTCACACGCCGTACGCCGGCGCGGGCCAGGGCGTCGGCATGGTCGGCCAGTAGCGAGCCGTTGGTGGTCAATGTCATTTCGTCGAGATGGCCGGAATCGTCCCTGCCGTGCAGCCAGCGCCCCAGCGCCTGGAAGAACAGGTCGATGTCGCGGCGGACCAGGGGTTCGCCGCCGGTGATCCGGATGCGGGTGACGCCGTTGCGGATGAAGGCGGCGCAGAGCCGGTCCAGTTCCTCGAAGGTCAGGATGTCGGCCTTGGGGAGGAAGGACATGGTTTCCGACATGCAGTAGACGCAGCGCATGTCGCAGCGGTCGGTGACCGACACGCGCAGATAGGTCACCGCGCGGCCGAAGGAATCGAGGAACGGCGTGGCCATGACCCGGCCCCTTCAGGACAGGATGGTCAGGGCGACGATGGATGCGTCGATCAGCATTTTGCCCTGATGTTCGAAATTGACCGTCACGCGATGGCCGATGGCCGATTGCACCTGGCCCCGTCCCCATTCCGGATGGTCGGGATGCAGGACGAATTGTCCCGGTTCGAGAAAGGAGCGGAAGGGAGGTGCGGCGGGCATGGGTCCGGCGGAACTCCGGGACGGCATGAAAAACGGCCTGGTACCATACCAGGCCGTTGCCGAAACTTCAAAGCCCGTGGCGACGGGAGGCGTGCTCCGGGAGATGGGCTCCGGAGACGGGCCGGGTCAGTGCCCGGCATTTTCCCCCGAGAAATCCGGCGCGGCGAGGCCGGATTTTTCGAGCTGGGCGGTCAGCGCGACCTTCAGGCGTTCCAGGCCGGCCTGGGTGTTGCCCTCGGCGCGGGCCACCAGCACCGCCTGGGTGTTGGAGGCGCGCAGCAGCCACCAGCCGTCTTGCGTGTTGACGCGGACGCCGTCGATCATCGAGACGTCGCTGCCGTCTTCCTTCAGCCGGCCGGCGACTTCCTCGATCACCGCGAATTTGCGGGTGTCGGGGCAGTCGAAGCGGAGTTCGGGGGTGGAGATGGTCTCGGGCAGGGCTTCGCGCACCGCCGACAGCGTGGTGTCGAGGCGGGCGACGATGCCGAGCAGGCGCACGGCGGCGTACAGCGCGTCGTCGAAGCCGTACCATTTGTCGGCGAAGAAGATGTGGCCCGACATTTCGCCGGCCAGCGGGGACGCGGTCTCGGCCATCTTCGACTTGATCAGCGAATGGCCGGTGCGCCACATCAGCGGCTTGCCGCCGGCCTTCGCCACCTCGTCGAACAGGACCTGGCTGGCCTTGACGTCGGCGATGATCGTGGCGCCCGGATGGGTGCGCAGCACGTCGCGGGCCAGGATGACCAGGATCTGGTCGCCCCACAGGATCTCGCCCTTGTCGTCGACCACGCCGACGCGATCGGCGTCGCCGTCGAAGGCGAGGCCGATATCGGCCCCGGTCCTGCGCACCGTGTCGATGAGCTGTTCGAGGTTCTTGGCGACGGTGGGGTCGGGATGGTGCGCCGGGAACGTGCCGTCGATCTCGCCGTTCAGGACGGTGTGCTCGCCGGGGATCTTCTTGACCAGGTCGGCCAGGACCTCGCCCGCGACGCTGTTGCCGTTGTCCCAGACGATCTTGAGCTTGCGGTCGCCGCCGTCCCAATCCTGGACCAGGCGGGCGATGTAGTCGTCCTTGAGATGCACGTCGCGCACGCTGCCCGCGGCCTCGGGCACCACGTCGCCGGCGGCGGCCAGGTCGCCCAGTTCCTTGATCTGGGCGCCGAAGAACGGCTTGCCCGCCAGCATCATCTTGAAGCCGTTGTAATTGGGCGGGTTGTGGCTGCCGGTGACCATGATGGCGCCGTCGGCCTTGAGCGTGACCGACGCGAAATAGAGCATCGGGGTGGGGCCGCGTCCCACGCGCAGGACCTCGACCCCCGATGCCACGGCGCCTTCGACCAGCGCCGCCTCGAGCGCGGGCGAGGACAGGCGGCCATCATAGCCGATGGCGACCGTCTTGCCGCCCTTGCGGGCCACGATGCTGCCGAAGGTCCGGCCGATGGCGAACGCGTCTTCGGGGTGCAGGGTCTTTCCGACGATTCCGCGGATATCATATTCGCGCAGGCTGGTCGGATCGAAACTGTGCGTAAAGGACATTACAGTTCACCGCAGTAGGATTTGAGGAATTCGCGCACCGACGGGCCCAGGTCGGGGCGGTCGATGGAGAACGCGATCTGCGCTTCGAGGAAGCCGATCTTGTTGCCGCAATCGAAGCGCGTGCCCTCGTAGCGCAGGCCGTGGAAGGGCGCGTGGCCGATGACCTTGGCCATCGCGTCGGTCAACTGGACCTCGCCGCCCGCGCCGCGTTCCAGCTTGGCCAGGTGGGTCATGACGTCGGCGGTCAGCACGTAGCGCCCGATGATCGACAGGTTGGACGGCGCCTCCTCGGGCTTGGGCTTCTCGACCAGGCCCTTGACCTCGACCATGCGGCCGTCGTCGTCGCCGGTCTTGAGGATGCCGTAGCGGTTGGTGTGTTCGCGCGGGACCTCGGTCACCGCCACGACGTTGCCGCCGGTCTGGTAATACGCGTCGGCGAGCTGCTTGAGGCAGGGCACCTTGCTCTTGACCACGTCGTCGGGCAGCAGGATGGCGAACGGGTCGTCGCCGATGAAGCTGCGCGCGCACCAGATCGCATGGCCCAGGCCCAGCGGTTCCTGCTGGCGGACGGCGCTGAGCGCGCCGGCTTCGATGCTGGAGGGGGCCAGGGCTTCGAGCGCCTCGGTCTTGTTGCGCTCGCGCAATGTGGTCTCGAGCTCGAAGGCGACGTCGAAATAATCGATCAGCGAATCCTTGCCGCGTCCGGTGATCAGGCAGAATTCCTCGATCCCGGCGGCGCGTGCCTCGTCGATCGCATACTGGATCAGAGGCTTGTCGACGACGGGGAGCATTTCCTTCGGCATGGCCTTGGTGGCCGGGAGGAAACGCGTGCCGAGGCCGGCGACGGGGAGGACGGCTTTTCGCAAGGGTTTGATCACAAGCGTCACCTTCTATCCACGGTATGAAACGAAATGTCCGAGTGTCCCCGTAGTATAGAAATACCGGAGGGTAAATGGACGTTCAGGGGCTATTTCCCTGAAAATACCAAGAAAAGATGACGGAATTTAGGCTGCGTCACGGCGTCGGCCGACCGAGCTTTCTTCGTACAGGATCACTCGCGAAGCGAACGCGAAGGGGGGCCAAACGTTGCGCTGCCGTGGAAATTTCGTGCATGAAAAAAAATTTACCTGCACGGTGATCCGAATTGCCCATTAAAGGGGATCGGTGGTGCGGTCGAGAAGACTCGAACTTCCACGGGGTTGCCCCCACAAGCACCTCAAGCTTGCGCGTCTACCATTCCGCCACGACCGCACCGTGACATCGGTCATCGCCTGAGCGATACCGTGCGACGGAGGCCGTATAGACGATGCATGATCGACGGGCAATGACCGAAAAGACGATTCTGTGGAATTCCAGCGCGGGCCTGGTGCCCTACCCGGACGCCGTCGCCGAGATGGAGCGGCAGGTGGCGGCGATTCGCGACGGGCTGGCCCCGGAGCGGGTCTGGCTGCTGGAGCATCCGCCGACCTTTACGGCCGGGACGTCGGCGCGGGCCGAGGACCTGTTCAACCCGCGCGGCTTTCCGACCTATGACGCGGGGCGCGGCGGGCAATGGACCTATCACGGGCCGGGGCAGCGCGTGGCCTATGTGATGCTGGACCTGACCCGGCCGCACGGCGACGTGCCGCCGCGCGACCTGCGCGCCTATGTCCATGGGCTGGAAGCCTGGCTGATCCGGACCTTGCGCTGTTTCGACGTGTCGGGCGAGCGGCGCGAGGGGCGCATCGGCGTCTGGGTCGTGGACCCGGACAGCGGCGCGGAAAACAAGATCGCGGCGCTGGGCGTGCGGGTGTCGCGCTGGACGTCCTGGCACGGGGTGGCGCTGAACGTGATGCCGGACCTGGACGATTTCGCGGGCATCGTCCCGTGCGGGATCCGCGAGCACGGGGTGACCAGCCTGCATGCGCTGGGCCGCCGCGCGAGCATGGCGGAGGTGGACGAGGCGTTGCGGGCGTGCTGGCAGGAGGTGTTCGGCGCGGCCTGAGATGGGCGCGCCGGTGACGGGTGCGACGGTGACGGGTGCGCCAGTGTCAGAGCGGCTGTCAGAGCGGCGCCGACAGGGAGAAGAAATCGGGGGGGAAAATCCGGCCGGTCCCGACGTCCGTCAGGTGCAGGCGGGTCCGGTTGCGGCGGGCGTCCAGGATGTCGATCGCGACCAGCGACAATTGTCCGGCGAAATCCGAAAAGCCCAGGGTCAGCAGGCCCTGTGACGGATTGTCGGTACGGGCGAGCGAGACCTGCAGCACGTCGGCGCCGTGCTGGATCGCGGTGACGGTCACGGCGCCGGCCAGGTGAACCGGGGTGGTCAGCAGCAGCCCGAGCGGCTGGCGCGAAAGGTTCATGCGCGTGACCGATTGCTGGGCCGCGTCGCGGAAGACCACGTGGCCACCGGCGGCGACGAGACGCATCGGGTGCGGCGTATCGTAGTCGAGCCGCAGATGGCCGGGTTCATAGAAGAGGGTCCCGGCCCCGACCGTGCCGTTCGGCCAGGTCTGGACGACATGGGCGGTCAGGCCGTGCGTGTCGTTGAGATAGCGTTCGATGCGCGCGACGTCCCGCCCGCCGCCGGTCGGGCCCGGGGCCGCCTGGCAGGCGGCGAGGACCAG
>NZ_JABXXP010000156.1 GCF_013376155.1 Nguyenibacter vanlangensis | reverse complement strand
GGGCTGGCGCTGGTGCTGGCCGGCGGCCGCGAGGAGCGTCGGCTGGCATCCTGCGATGCCTGACGCCGGACTGCGGTGGCGTCAGGAGCGCTTATCCGCCGAACAGCCGCTTGAGCGCACGGATGGGCCAGGTGATGCGCCATGAGGTGGATCGCCTGATATCATCGCGCTCCTGCGCGAGCCGGGCGCACGCGGCGCGAAGGGTGGCGGTTTCGTCGCGTGCCGCGGCGATCTCGTGCTCCAGCCGCGCATGCGCCGCGAGAAGGGTATCGTATTCCCGCTTTCGCCGGGCCAGCGCATCCTGCAATCGCGGGATCGCGGCGAGCTGCTCGACATGACGCCGGACCTGCGTGTGCAGGCTGGCATTGGCGGCAGAAACGTGGCTGGCCTGCAGCGTTTTTTCGGCGAGGTCGCGTTCGGCGCGCTGGAGGGCGGCGGTAAGGGCGTCTTCCGTCTCGCGGGCTTTGGCTGCGCTCTCTGCAGCATTCCGTCGTTCGGCGGCCAGCGCATCTTCGCGCGCCGCGATCCTGGCCTCCGGATCGGCGATGACGAGGCGGGTGAAGGGGAACGCGTCCTTTTCCGCATCCTGGTCGTCGCTGCGCCGCGTGAGCGTCTTCAGGTCGGGAAGCCGGTTGACGCCGGTGGCCCATGCGGTGGTGAGGGCGAGAAAATCGTCTTCTTCCAGCCCTCGCGCCGCGGCCCGATAGGGACGCCAGTGATAGAGGATCGTGGCAAGCCACGCCGAGGGATGGATGCGCGCCAGGGGACGGTCCAGCGCGTCCGCCGGAAATCGCGTGAAGGCTTCGCTGTCCTCACGCACGAAGACCAGCATGTTCTGGGCGTACCACCATTTGACGTCCGGGGAAGACCAGAAGCGGTCGCGCAGGATGTCGAAGCAGCGGAAGCCCTTGCGGCGGAACAGAAGGGCCCAGAATTCGGGCCATTGTTCGTTGATGTGGCCCGTTCCGTGCTGATAGGGAATGGCCGCCGAGAACAGGATGACGTCTCCGAGGCGGGTCAGGTCGTCGACGAGGCTTTCCGAACGGTCGAACGGCAGGTGTTCGGCGACTTCGAGGCAGGTGACGAGGTCGAAGCGGGGCGTCATGCGCGCGGCGATGGTGTCGACGAGTCCGGCGGCGGCAAGATCGGCCGGCAGGAACAGGTCCTGCGCGACGAGCAGTTGTTCCCGCGAGACATAGTCCCCATCGATGCCGAGGCCGCGCGTGGCCCCGCATTCCATGGCGGCGCGCAGCCAGGAACCGACGCCGCAGCCGACATCCACGACCGACCGTGCCGGGTGGTGGCGAAGCAGTTCCGGCAGGACCATGCGGGCCGATGTCAGGCTCTCCTGAGCCTGGTCCTTGTAGAAGGACCGGTCATAGAGCGTGGACTGTCCATCCGGCCGGTCGTCAGGAGTCATGGCCGTACTCCATCAGGGCCACGGGCGCCGGCGGCGGCGGGCGCCTGGCATCTGCCGTCATGGCGTCGACCACGCCCTTGGCGCGGGAGAGGAAGAACGCCCTGCGATAGGCAGCGTCCAGGGCCTGCTGAAGTTCATCGTGAACGGGAAGGTCGGCGGCCTGGCGGGCGAGCGTCAGGGCCTCCAGCTTGCGGGTCCGGCGCAGATGGCGTGCATACCCGGACCAGTCCCGACGCCAGGCGGCGACGGCGTCGTCGATCTCGCAATAATCCTGGATCGCCCGGTCCGGGTGCAGGGTGGCGAACAGATATTGCGAACGGCCCTGGCGGTAGGAGCGGTCGCAGAACTGATCGAAGGAGAGGGCGCGGATCATCACGGCGCAGGCTTCGGGTTCGTAGATGACGCGCAGGCCGTGGCGGGAGAGGCGCCAGCCGAGTTCGATGTCCTCGCACCCGAAGCGGAACGCGGGATGGAAGACGCCGTGCCGTACCAGCAGGGAACGCTTGCAGGAGCTTCGCCCGCCCCAGAATTCGCGGAAGCCCAGGATCTGTCCCGGCCGGATCCAGTCATAGGAGAAGAGCTGCATGCCGCTGCGGGTCACGTGGCGCATGACCGGCAGGACGTCGATTTCGGGGGCGAGGACCGTGCGGCTGAGAACGGCGGTCTCGATGCCCGGATGGGCGAGATGGACGGAAAGATGCATGCACAGGAAATCCGGCATGACCACGTCGTCATCGTCGAGGAAAACCACCACCGGGGCGCGGGCCGCGAACACGCCGAGATTCTTTGCCGCGGCGAGGCCGGCGGCGCGCTGCGAGAGGACGCGGATCGGGAGCCGATTGCGCCATGACGCGAGGACGTCGCACGTGTTGTCGGTGGAGCCGTCATCGACGGCGACGATTTCGAATCGGCTGGCCTGCAGGGTCTGGTTGCGCAGGCCGTCCAGCACGCGCGGCAGGAGATGCGCGCGGTTGTGCGTCGTCAGGATCGCGGAGATTTCAGGTGCCGTCACGTGAAGATTTCCACGACCGAGAAGGCGTCGTCATGCGTGAGGTGCGGATTGCGGGCGAGCAGCCGGTACATGTCCGTGTGAGCCGTGCTGTGGCTGTAATGCTGCGCGGGCGGGCGGATACGATGGGCCATGGTGACGTCGTCGACGATTCCCATGCGCAGGCCCGCATTTTCGATGATGACGGGCCAGACGAAATCGAGGCCCCATCCCATCGCGCAATCCTCGCCGAACGGCAGCAGCAGCCTGGCGGCGTCACGCCGGATGCAGACGAATGGGCCGATTTCAACGAAGCGGGTCCGCCGCGCGGTGACGCCGGGAAGCTCCTGGACGATCGGATGGTCGGTGAAGCTGTCGGCGGTGCGGGCCGGCTGGCACAGCGCCAGGTCGTACGTCCTGGCATGGTGCAGAAGGCGGTCGACCGCGTCCTCGGCGAGTTCGATGTCGTCGTCGGCGATGATGACCCAGTCGAAGCCGTGCGCGTCGGCCAGGATCCGGTTCAGCAGCGCGAATTTCGGTGCGGGCGCGGTTGCGACGAAAATGGTGCCGGGATGGTCGAAGCGGCCACGACCGTCGGGGGCGAGGGCGATCCATCGCTGCGTGACGTCGTTTTCGCGCGCGCAGGCGAGGCGGTAGCTGACATGGGCGACGGTGCTGGGCCTGTCGGACATGTAGATGCCGGCGGCGAGGACCCTATCCATCGAGCGCATCCTGAAGGATCTTCCGCACGACGTCGCGCGAGAGGGTATTCAGGATATGGTCGCGGCCGGCAGCGGACAGGCGCGTCCACTGGGCGTCGTCGCGATAAAGCCGGATGACCGCGTCGGCGAATGAAGCGGGGTCGTCGGCGACGAGGATGTTGACCCCATCCTCCAGCCCCATGCCCTCGGCCCCCACCGTCGTGGCGACGACGGGCAGGCCGCCCGCCAGGCTTTGCCCGACCTTGCCCTTCATGCCCGCGCCGTAACGCAAGGGGGCGACGAAGATGCGATGGCTGTCGAGATAGGGCTGCACGTCGGGCACGTAGCCGGCCACGTCGATCCCAGGGACCTGGCCCAGAGCAAGGATGTCGTTGTCCATGTTGGAGCCGGCGATCGTGAAACGCACATCAGGCAGGGTTTCGCGGATCAGCGGCCAGACCTCGCGGACGAACCAATGCACGCCGTCGCCATTCGGCTTGTGCCAGAACCCGCCGATGAAGAAGAGATCCTTGCGGTCCGTGACGCACGGCGGATCGGCCGCGGGGGCGTCGAAGACGTTGGGGAGCACCTTGACGCAGGCGCGCGGCGCGATGGCCAGCATGGCATCCCGTTCCTCGGCCGTGACGGCGAGCGTGACGTCGGCGGCGAGCGCAAGGGCGACTTCCGTATCGCGGATGCGGCGCGCCTCGGCGTGTTTTTTCTCGTCGCCCAGCAACTGGGCCTCCCGCTCCTGGCGCAGGCCGTGGAAATCGACCATGTCGAAGACGACCATGGCCTCGGGGAAATGCAGGCGCACCAGCGGCATGAAATTCATGGCGACGCCGGGGAAGGACAGGAATGCCCGGTCGAGGCGCGTGGACGGGTCGCGGAACCAGGGGGTGATTTCCTCGGTCCCGTAGAGGATGCGCGTGACTCCCCGTTCGCGCAGGGCGTCCTCGTATTGCGTCCGGCCGGACGGCGTTCCGGCTGAGCCAGGGAGCGCGTCGCGGTGCGTCGCCGAAGCGAAAATGATCTGCCAGCCCTGCTCGGCGAGCATGTCGATGATGCCCAGCATGCGGAGGCCGCCGGAGTGCTGGTCATAGAGCGGAAGCATGTCCGCGACGACGAGCATGTGACCGCGGGTGGCGGGCACGAGGGGTGGGGCTGCGGGCGGCTCGGCCCGCGTTGCGGGCATGGTATCCTCGGAGCGGGGCGGGGGTTTGGAATCGATGGCGGGCGGCAGGATCGGTTGTTCGGCATGCCCGGTGTCCGACAGTCCGCGCAGCAGTGTGATGGCGCGGCGCAAGGGCCGGGTAAGGCGCCATGAGGTGGAATCGTACAGGGCGGTGATGAGAGCCTGGAGCGTGGCGTTGTCGGCCCGAAGCGCCTGGCATTCGGCATCGAGGGCGGAAAGGCGGCCGCATTCGGTTTGTAATTGTGTTTCGCGTGCCTCGAAGGCCGCGCAGGTGGCCCGCAATTCGTCCCGTTCGCTCATGAGGCGGGCGATTTCGCGATGAAGAATGGCTTCCCTGGACGTAACATTCGTCTGGATCGATTCGACCCGGAGCAAGTTTCCGTTCGCGGGCTTGAAGCTGTTCACCGTACTGGCCGTCATCTGTTACAGTAAGTTGCCTAGCGCATATTGCGATCTATTGGTAGTCCGATGCTTGGTCCATTCCCGGAGGCTGGTGCGGGGACTTACGCGGATTTCGTCGCTCGGCATGGACGTCGCGATGGGGTAATGTTTCGGCAGGGTGAACAAAGCTGGCGGGGCCGATAGCCATGGACCAAGGTTTTGATGAGATTTCCTGGGCCGATTTCGCGAAGGTGGAATTGCGGGTCGGCAGGATCGTCAAGGCGGAGGCCTTTCCCGCGGCGCGGAAGCCGGCCTATATCCTGCATGTCGATTTCGGGCCGGAGATCGGGGTGCGGAAATCGAGCGCGCAGATCACCAGGCTGTATACGCCCGAGACCCTGGCCGGGCGGCTGGTCGTGGGGGTGGTGAATTTTCCGCCCAAGCAGATCGGCCCGGTCCGGTCGGAATGCCTGGTGACCGGGTTTCACAACGAAGACGGCGACGTCGTGCTGTGCGTGCCGGACGGTGCGGTGCCGCTGGGGACGAAGCTGTGCTGATGTCGTCCCGGCATGACCTTGCGACGCGCCGAGGGCGGATGGCGCGGGTCAGTCGGTCAGGAGATGGCCCGTGCGGTCGGCGAGCGGCACCTTTCCCGCGATCTTGCCGATGATCTTGCCGGGCCAGGCGCAGGTCTGGCTGTGGCGGGCGAAGAATAGGCCGTCGGTCGCGGCCAGCACGTCGATGCTCTGTCCCAGCGGATCGATCACGGTGGCCACCACGTCGCCGGTCCGCACCTGGTCGCCCAGCCTGGCGCGGTAGGCCACGAGGCCCGCGATCGGGGCCTTGACCTGCTGCATCGCCGCGAGCGGCGTGGCGTCGCAGGACAGGCGGGGCAGGGGGTCG
>NZ_JABXXP010000155.1 GCF_013376155.1 Nguyenibacter vanlangensis | reverse complement strand
CCAGCGACCGGCAGGCGATCACGGCCAATGTCGCGGCGCGCGACGGGGTGCGGCGCCAGGCGCTGGAAGGCGTCAGCACCACGCTCGAAGTCCTGCAGCAGCAGCAGGCCCTGCTGCAATCCGAGATCACGCTGGTCCAGGGGCTGGGCAACCTGGTCACCGCGTCCTACGGCGTTGCGGCGGCGATCGGCCGGCTGACGGCCTCGGACCTGCAGTTGAACGTCCCGCTCTATGACGAGACGGCGTATTACAACGCCGTCAGGAATCGTCTGTGGGGGATGAACGACTACGCCCAGAACCAGCCGGGGCGATAAGGGACGACCGGCCGCCGTTCAAACGGACTCGTTTGAACGGGTAATGAGGCGCGATAAAATAACGATTTAAAACAGTTCCTTGATCAGGTCGTCCCCGATGCCGAACGCGGCGCCGGCGGCGGCGGCCTGGCCGAACCCGGAATGGAGCAGGCTGCCGAGAAAGCCCCCGGATTGCGGCGGCGCGGGTTGCGATGCCGGAGCATATTGCGGCTGCACCGGGTCATAGGATTGCGGCACCTGCTGGGCCTGGCTGGCAAGCCCGGCGTGGAGCGCCTGGAGCAGGCCGGCGACCTGCTGCTGCTCGGACTGGAAGGCAAGCGCCAGTTCGCGGAGGTCGAGCATCCATTCCCGCGCCTGCATGTCGCCGCCATTCGCGGCGGCCTGCAGCTTGCCGCCGAGCGTCTGGAGCATCTGCGCCGTTTGCTGCGCCTGCATCTGCAACTGGCTATAGGCTTGGTCGATCGTCTGAACGTCCATGACGGAACTCCATTTCAAGCGCTGAAAAGACGAACACGCGGATCATATCACTCCGCGTGCGGGCCGCCTGCGGCCTCAGGGCCCATAGGGCATGGCCGGACCATAGGGCGGCGGGGGCGGAGGCGGCGGACCCATCGGGCCGGGGGGCGCATAGGACTCCGCGATCACGTTGGCGATGATGCCGGTGGCCACGGCCGCCAGCAGGAATCCGCCGCCGTACCGCACCCAGTAATAGCCGGGCGGCGGCGCATACAGCCCGCGATAGCGGCGCCAGTCATCGACGCGCCAATTCGGCCCGACATAGCGGTCCCCGCGATGCCATTCGCGATACCGCCCCCCATGGTCCGGACCATGGCCGCCATGCCAGCCCCGATCACCATGCCAGCCACGGTCTTCATGCCCCCTGCCGTCGCCGTGATCGGCCAGTGCGGGGGACGACCCAAGCGCGATTCCCGACAGAAGAAAGGCCGCTATCGATTTTCTGTACATACTACCCAACATGCTGTCGATCCGCGTATCTGTGAACTGCAAGCTAAATCAGGTGTATGGCAGGATTATGAAAAGGCGCAATGGCCATGGCGACGCCCCCCTGGTCCGCCGCGCAGCAATACATTTCAAACTCTGCGGGATGTGGCGGTGTCGCTTTCGGCCAGGTCCATGGAGAATATGGCGGGGCCCGCACGCATCTGCCCCGATGACGTTCCGCCTTTCGTATTTTTTCGACATCGACTCAATATTATTGAGTAATCGTTAACGGACGTCGACCGGCCGCAACATGCCGGTTTCAGGCAGGCCGCAAATATATATTTCCAAACGGTTGCATTTTTGATGCTTTTAATCCGTTGGAAAGAAAAAACTCTTTTTCTTGATTGGATTTGAGGCCGCCGACAGCGTAACGGTTCTCATCAACACGGCGAATAAATATTTCTCTGGAGGAACGAGTGAAGTTCATCATCGCCATCGTCAAGCCGTTCAAGCTTGATGACGTCCGTGCGGCGCTGGGCAAGATCGGGATCGAAGGCATCACCGTCACCGAGGTCAAGGGATACGGGCGGCAGAAGGGACATACCGAGATCTATCGCGGCGCCGAATATCAGGTGGCCTTCGTGCCGAAGGTCAAGATCGAGGTCGCGGTCGCCGACGCGCTGGCGCACCAGGCGCTGGATGCCATCCGGGCTGCCGCCTATACCGGCACCATCGGAGACGGGAAGATGTTCGTTCTCGATCTTCTGCAGGCCGTTCGCATCCGCACCAATGAAATCGGGGAGATTGCTTTGTGAGTAAGCACGCGTTTCGTCTGCTTTTCCGGAAGGCGGCGCCCTGGTGTGCCGCGCCGGTGCTTGCCGCCGCCCCGTCCGCTGCCTTTGCCGCCCCTCCGGCCGTCGATACCGGCGACACGGCGTGGATGCTGACCAGCACCGCCCTGGTGCTGATGATGACGATCCCGGGCCTGGCGCTGTTCTATGGCGGCATGGTCCGCAAGAAGAACGTGCTGGCCACGCTGATGCAGTCCTTCGCGATCTGCTGCATCATCACCATCGTCTGGATGGTCGCGGGCTACAGCCTGACCTTCTCGACCGGCACGCCCTATATCGGCGACCTGTCGCGCGTCATGCTCAACGGCATCGGCGCGCATATCGCCAAGGGCGCCGATATCGGCTTCACGCTCGGCCAGGGCTCGTCCAACCCCACGGTGATGACGATCCCCGAGAGCGTCTACATGATGTTCCAGATGACGTTCGCGATCATCACCCCGGCCCTGATCACCGGCGCCTTCGCCGACCGCATGAAATTCAGCGCCCTGTGCGTCTTTACCGTCCTGTGGTCGCTGCTGGTCTATGCCCCGATCGCCCATTGGGTCTGGAGCCCGATCGGCTGGGTCGCGGGCTTCGGCGCCATCGATTTCGCCGGCGGCACGGTCGTGCACATCAATGCCGGCATCGCCGGGCTGGTGGCCGCCCTGGTGCTGGGCAAGCGCCACGGCTACGGCACCGACGACCTGGCGCCGTTCAACCTGACCTACGCCGTCATCGGCGCGTCGCTGCTGTGGGTGGGCTGGTTCGGCTTCAACGCCGGTTCGGCCGTCGGGTCGAACGGCCGCGCCGGCATGGCCATGGCCACCACCCAGATCGCCACCGCCGCCGCCGCGGTGGGCTGGATGGTCGCGGAATGGGCGCGCACCGGCAAGCCGACGGTGCTGGGCATCATTTCCGGCGCCGTGGCGGGGCTGGTCGCCATCACCCCGGCCGCCGGCTTCGTGCTGCCGGGCGGTGCGCTGGTCATCGGACTGGCGGCGGGAGTGATCTGCTATTTCGCCGCGACGTCGCTGAAACATGCGCTGGGCTATGACGACAGCCTGGACGCGTTCGGCGTGCACGGGGTGGGCGGCATCCTGGGCGCGCTGCTGACGGGCGTGTTCGCCTACGGCCCGCTCTCGGCCACCGACGCCAATCCCGCCGGCATCAGCGGCTCGTTCGCGCAGTTCGTCATCCAGGCCAAGGCAGTCGGCGTGACGATCGTCTGGTGCGCCGTCGTGACCTTCATCCTGCTCAAGATCGTCGACCTGGCCGTCGGCCTGCGCGTCTCGTCCGAGCAGGAGCAGGAAGGACTGGACATGGCGCTGCATGGCGAAAGGATCAGCTAAGGGCAGGCAACATTCTTTTGCGTGCCGGCATCCCGGCCGCCGGTTTCGCGGGGGCGCCCGGCGGGCGACGGGGTGTCGGGGGCATTGCCATGGTCCGGACCTGACGGATTTCAGGTCCGGACCAATGGGACGTTCGCTCGCCTTCCGGATTAGGACCGCAATAAATATTTACGAATGCGGACTCAAGGAAATTCGTCAAAAATAACAATAATAAAACAACATGCGTTTCATGATTGTTTAATATACATGCATTATATTCGATCTGTAACGAATAAATGTCCGATTCAGGATAAAAATACCTCGTATCGCTTATGAACGATGTCTTGTTCGAGGTGATTTGCATGAATTCGATCAAGGGTAATGGCGTGGCGTTATTGTGCGCCGGCCTGGCATGCGGCGCTTTGTCCGGACAGGCGCGGGCGCAGGTCACGCTCTTTCCCAATCCGCATCCCGCATCGGAATTCCAGACCTGGCTGCAGGGGGTTACCTTGACCGGGCAGATCGATGGCGGGATCGATGCCAATCCGGCGCGGCCGGATAACGGGATCAATTTCGGCAACTTCCTGGGCGATCATGCGAATCAGGCACAGTTGAACCAGCTTGCGCTGACGCTGGCCCGCGCCATCGACCCGACCAGGCACGAATACCAGATCGGCTTCACGCTGGAAGCGCTGTATGGTTCGGATGCGCGCTATTATCACCTGCTGGGCATTTCCGACCAGGCGATCTCGACCCGCTATCAGCTCATACCCGCCCAGGCCCATATCGACGTCCATCTGCCGTGGCTGACCAAGGGCGGGCTGGACATGCAGGCCGGCATCCTGCAAGCCCCGATGGGGGTCGAAACGCTGGACCCGACGACCCGCCCCTTCTATACGCTGGCCTATACGTCGCAATATTCCGTGCCGTTCGAACATATCGGCGCGATGTTCAAATGGCATGTCAGCGATATCGTCGACGTGACGTTCGGCATCGATACCGGCAACCAGACGACCTTCGGCGCCAGCGACAACAACGACGCCCCGGCGGGGTATTTCGGGTTCAACCTGAACAGCTTGCTGCACGGCAAGCTGACCATCGTCGAGCTGAGCCGCGTCGGCCCCGAAGACCCGGTGCGGGTGCTGGGACCGGCGGCCAATCACCAGAACCGATTCTGGAACGATATCAACGCGACCTATGCGATCAGCGACAGGCTGTCGGTCACCGGCGAATTCAACTACCTGCACGATGACGGGCTGCGGGCCGACACCACCAGCTTCGTCAGTTTCCTGAGCTACAAGATCAGCCCCGTCCTGACCCTGAATTACCGGGGCGAAATCTATCGCGACAATACCGGTCTGTTCGTCGCCAGCTTTCTGACCAACCGGGCCTATATGCAGGCGATCGCCGGCCTGCCCGCGCCTGCCGAAACCGCGCCGCCGACGACGTATGGCGAGCTGACCCTGGGCGTGACCTACCACCCCACGCTGGGCCACCATGTGCGGGTCTTCGAGATCCGGCCGGAAATCCGCTTCGACCGCTCGCTGAACGGGACGTCGCCCTTCAATGACGGGCGGAATACCGGGATGTTCACCTTCGGCGGCGACGCGGTGCTGGGCTTCTGAAGCCGGCAGGCCGCGCGTCACGCCGCGCGGCTCGGGGTCATCACCTTCCACGATCGGATCCATGTGGCGGTGCGCGCTGTGGCGCCCGCCATTTTTTTTGATTCTCAAGTCTCTTAACGGATTTCCGGCCCGACCCGCCTGCCGAAGGGTAACAGGACGATAACAAATCGTTTGGTTCCGACATCGTTATATGTATAATTTGGACATAATATGCACATGAACGCGGCCGCCCGCCGCCCACGCATTCAGGAGCGACGACGATGCCCGGATTTTTCGGGGTAAGGACTTGGCTGCTAGGTGGCGCCGCCCTGGAGGCGCTGACCTTGGGGGCGTTGATGATGCGGGCGACGCCCGGCCATGCGCAGGACGTACCGGCACAAAGCCCGCCGCATGCCGCCCCCAGGCCCGCCGTCAGCATGCCCGGCGTCAACAAGCCCACCGTCAACAGACGGATGCGCCACGCGCATGCCCCGCATGGACAGGGCCCGGACACGCGGACCGTGGCGGCGGCGCCCGCCATGCAATCCCCGGCCATGCAATCCCCGGCCATGCAATCCCCGGCCATGCAATCCCCGACCATGCAACCCCCGGGG
>NZ_JABXXP010000154.1 GCF_013376155.1 Nguyenibacter vanlangensis | reverse complement strand
AACCGTTCCGCTTCATGTTGCCGGACGGCTGATGGTCGACGACACCGGATCGCTGCTGGGCGCCTGTCTGAGCGGCGCCGGAATCGCACAATTGCTGGAACTCTATGCCAGGGATCTCATCGCGCAGAAGAGGCTGGTCCATCTGCTGCCGGAATGGTCGGATGAGACCTTCCCCCTATATGCCTATCACCACGCATCGCATCTCATGTCAGCCAAGGTGCGCGCTTTTCTCGATTTTGTCAGGGAACTGGCGTCATGATCCTGAAAGGGGGAAATGAGCGCAGGGAGGGAGGCTTCTCCTTGACTACTCATCATATATCCCGATAAGTGGATATATGGAAAATGAAGCCGCCCTCCAGGCGCTGGGCGCCCTGGCCCATTCCAGCCGTCTCGATGCCTTCCGGCTGCTCGTGCGCCAGGAACCGGACGGCCTGCCGGCCGGCGAGGTCGCGCGCCGACTGGGCGTGCCGCAGAACACGCTGTCCACTCATCTGGCGATCCTCGCACGTTCCGGCCTGCTCCATGCGACCCGGCAGAGCCGGCTGGTCATCTATCGCGCCGATCTCGCAGTGCTTCGTGCCCTGGTTCTGTTCCTGGTCAAGGATTGCTGCGCAGGGCGGGCCGATCTGTGCGCACCGCTCATCACTGAACTCATGCCCTGTTGCCCGGCAGAAAGGGTATCGTCAGAAAGGGTATCGCCATGACCATCACGATCTACCACAATCCCGCCTGCGGCACGTCGCGCAACACACTCGCGAAGATTCGCGACGCCGGGATCGAACCCACGGTCATCGAATATCTGAAGACCCCGCCGTCACGCGACGAACTGGCCAGCCTGATCGCGCGCATGGGGGTACCGGTGCGCGACCTCCTGCGCCGCAAGGGCACACCCTATGATGCACTGGGTCTCGATGACCCGGCCCTGACCGACGACCAACTGATCGACGCCATGATGGCGCACCCGATCCTGATCAACCGCCCGATCGTCGTGACCCCGCTTGGGGTGAGGCTCTGCCGGCCGTCCGAAACCGTGCTGGATCTCCTGCCCGAACCGCAGAAGGCGGCCTTCGCCAAGGAGGACGGCCGGCAAGTCGTCGTTGACGGCGGAAAGCAGGTCGTCTGATGCTCGCTCTTGCGATTTTCATCGTCACCCTCGTCTTCGTCATCTGGCAGCCCAGGGGATTGGGGATCGGCTGGAGCGCCCTGGCCGGCGCCGCCGTCGCCCTGGCGACCGGTGTGGTCCATTGGCACGATATCCCGGTCGTCTGGCACATCGTCTGGGATGCCACCTTCACCTTCATCGCGCTGATCATCATCTCGCTGCTGCTGGACGAGGCCGGCTTCTTTCACTGGGCCGCGCTGCACGTCGTGCGCTGGGGCAGGGGAGAAGCGCATGTCCTGTTTCCGCTGATCGTCGTGCTGGGCGCGGCGATTGCCGCGATCTTCGCCAATGATGGGGCGGCCCTGCTGCTGACCCCGATCGTGATCGCGATCCTGGCCCAACTGCGCCTGTCCCACACGGCGGCGCTGGCCTTCATCATCGCGACAGGCTTCGTCGCAGATACCACCAGCCTGCCGCTGGTGATTTCCAACCTGGTCAACATCGTCAGCGCAAATTTCTTCGCGGTGCCGTTCGACCGCTACGCCGCCGCGATGGTGCCGGTGGATCTGGTCTCGCTGGCCGCGACATTGGGCGTGCTGTGGCTGTATTACCGGCGCGACGTGCCGGCCTCGTATCCGGTTGCAACCCTTCCCCCGCCTGCGAGCGCCATCCGGGACCCGCTGGTGTTCCGGGCGGCGTTTCCGCTGCTGGTGGCACTGCTGCTCGCCTATTTCCTGACCGCGCCGTTCCATCTCCCGGTTGCGATCGTTGCCGGCGTCGCCGCCGCGATTCTCTTCGCCCTCGCGGTGAAAAGCCCGGTCATCCGGGTGCGCAAGGTGCTGCACGGCGCACCATGGCAGATCGTCATCTTCAGCCTGGGCATGTATCTGGTGGTCTACGGGCTCAAAAATGCCGGCCTGACCGATCATGTCGCGGACGCGCTGGTCTGGCTCGGCCATCGGGGCACGATCGTCGCCACGGTGGGGACCGGTGTCCTGGCAGCCCTGTTGTCATCGGTGCTGAACAACATGCCCAGCGTGCTGGTGGGCGCATTATCCATCCGCCAGGCGCAGGACATCACGCCGCTCACCCGCGACCTGATGGTCTACGCCAATATCATCGGCTGCGACCTGGGACCGAAATTCACCCCGATCGGCAGCCTGGCGACCCTGCTCTGGCTGCATGTGCTGGCCGGCAAGGACTACCGCATCACCTGGGGCCAATACATGAAGGTCGGGCTGGTCATCACCCCGCCGGTGCTGCTGGTCGTGCTGCTGGCGCTCGCCGTCTGGCTGCCGATGATCAGTTGACCACCGCGACGCGAAGGGAATCCCGACCTCTCACGCTTGAAGCCGAGCGCATGCTCGACTTGAGAGCGGCCGCGGCTCAGAAAGGAGAGGGGCCACCGGCATCGGGGTCGGGTTCCTGTCCATCAATCCAGAGCAACGCCTGTTGCTCGCTCGTAAACGGCCCCGCATCGAGAATATCTGTGCCGTCCATGATATACCAGCCATCTTCATGGGGGGCCGGCGGATTGGTCCTGGCATCAAGAAATATCGGGATCATGGGTCTTTTTCCGCTGTATCTTGCGTTCCTTTCAGAAAATTCTCCTCGTCCTGGCGCGTAGCGAACGGGACTTCCTGCTTGTCGTCCAGTTCGTTCATGCTGCCGCCGGAATTGCCGAGATTCTGCTCCAGCCACGCCTCTTCGACGGGCTGTCCGTCCGGACCCAACGGCACCGGCGATTCGATGGGAATCTGGCCGGCATCGGGGTTCAGTTCCATGCCGATCAACTCGGACGCCTGCGCCTTATAGGCGTCGGGACCGCAGGCCGGCTTGCCGTCGGCGGCCCACAATTCCTTGGCCCTGGCGAGGATACGCGCTGCCGTCTGCGGTGAATCTTCAAGCGGGTTGTCCATGTTCGAAAGTCCTCGACAATTGTGCCCATGGCTGGTTTGCGCCGGTGCCGGACAGGCCGGCCTGTCCCGACATCCAATGTCATTCCGGGGAATTCACGGCATGCAGCATGCGATTCGTTCAGGCGCATATTCTGGCAGAGACCGGCCTTCGCCGATAACGCCGCAGCACGCCGAAAGCTGCGTTCCCGATCATCAGGATGCCGCCGGCGCCAGTTCCCCCGCGGCATCGATGGCGACCGTCGCCTCGCTGGTGAGGACGCGGAAGGTGAAGCTCTCCTGCAGATACAACTCAACCGTGTCGGCCGTGTGGCTCAGATAGCCGATCGAGAAATCCTGCCCGATATCAAGCGCCAGATCGCCGCCCCGCATGGTCACGACGAAAGCCCCCTCGATAGCCGGCGCCCAGACGAGCTTGCCGTCGATCATGCTTTCGATGTGCTTGCGGATGGGATATCCGTCATCGTCGCCACTGCCGACCGCCAGGAATGCCTGCGCCCCCAGGACGATCGAATAGGGACCGTTCACGCCCGCGAGACGCAGGGTGGCGAGGGCGTCGGCGATGACATGGGGATAATCCTGCACCGACGCCGGAAGCTTCAGATGGGCATTGGACGTGCCGGCGCGAATGCCCTGGATGCCCGCTGCGGCATATCCCTCGAAGATGGCGCGGTCTTCCGCGAACGCGATCATCTTCGCGGCATCCTTGACCGGCTGCCAGTCGGAATCCTGAGAGCCCCGCTCCACGGCATCGATTTCCTCGCGCGACAGGACGAAGGGCACACGCAATTCGACGAGCGGCAGAACGTCACGCCGCATGGCGCGAATCCCGTCGGTCGGCGCATCGATCCGGCTGGCGCGACCGGTTCCGATACCGGCAAGCGACAAGCCTTTGGGTTCCGACGTATCGACGACGCGCCGCCCGGCGAGATGCCGCCGGATCGTACGGGCCGCTTCCTCTTCGATCTGCTCCCAGGCCATGCTGGAAACGGGGGCGAGATGCCGGTGAAGATTGTTCATGTCAGGGTTCCTCTTTCAGCGAGCCAATGCCCAGCGACGGATCGGCCTGGTGTGCCCTTGGGGCGGGTTCGGGGGGCGCGGATGCGCGGCCGGTCTCGTCGAGCGACCGTGCCGGCGCAGCGATGTCCGGAGCGCCATCCAGGAAATCGGCGGTCGGAATGAAGAACAATGCGCCGGTGACGGCGGTGCTGACGTCCAGAATCCGGTCGTAATTCCCCGGGGGCTTTCCGACGAACATATTGTGCAGCATCTGCTCGATGCGCGCGGGCGAACGCGCATAGCCGATGAAATACGTGCCGAATTCGCCCTTTCCAACCGCGCCGAATGGCATATTGTCCCGCACGATCTGGAGTTGCTGGCCGTTTTCCTCGATCGTCGTCAGCATGTTATGGGCATAGCTGGGTTTGGCGGCATCGGCCAGCTCGATGTTGGAAAGCTTCTTACGCCCGATGATGTTTTCCTGCATTTCGGTCGGAATGGCATTCCATTTTTTCAGGTCATGCAGGTATTTCTGGATAATGACGTAGCTGCCGCCCGTGAAGGCCGGATCCTCGTCGCCCACGATCGCCGAGTCGATGGCCGCCTGGCCGGACGGGTTTTCGGTGCCGTCCACGAAGCCCAGCAGGTCGCGTTCGTCGAAATATTTGAAACCGTGGACCTCATCGACGACGCTGGCCGCGCCTTCCAGGCGCGAGACGATCGTGGCCGCCAGTTCGAAGCACAAATCCATGCGCGTGGCACGGATATGAAAAAGCAGGTCGCCCGGGGTCGAAGGGGCATGATGCACGCCGTGGATGGCCTGGAACGGGTGAAGATCCTTCGGTCGCGGAGCGCCGAAAATAAGGTCCCATGCCGTCGACCCGATGCCGGTGACGCAACTGAGGCGCCCGTCGGGGATACGAAAACCGACGCCGCGCAACAGCGAGGAAAGATCTCCCAGCAGGTCCCGGAGTTGAGCGCCTGCCGCGGCTTGATCGCCTGTATTCAGGGTCGCGACAAGGAACAAGGCGGCCTGGGTCAATTTGGTGTCGACGGGTTGAGATGTGGCCAATGGACGGAAACTCCCTTCATGCTCCCCGAGCCGCGAGCAGGCATCTTCTGCCGCCCGATGCCAGGACGGCTGCCGGCCGGTTGACCATGGATCATAGGTATAATCGAATCCGAGGGAAAGGATGAGTTGTTATAACCAGTACGCATAAGAATATAAATAAAAGGTCTTGGACGCACGGTAGCAGGTTGATTTAACACCATACCGGTTACGTCACGCCATCTGTTTTGACGAACGGCCCCGTGGCCTTGGCCGTTGTCGAATGCTTCCTGCCCCTTCAGCGTCAGTTCTTTTGATCGGGATTTCGTAATGCCAGGGATTGCGGAAAATATTGATGCAGAATGCCCATGATATAGCGCTTTTACTTGCGCGCTTCCAGTTCGCCTTTACCGTGGGCGTTCACATCATCTTTCCCGCCTTTTCGATCGGCCTTGCCGCCTATCTTGCCGTGCTCGAGGGTGCGTGGCTGGCGACGGGGCGGCAGGTCTTCCTCGATCTCTATCGCTACTGGATCAAGGCGTTCTCCATCGTCTTCGGCATGGGCGTCGTCTCCGGCCTGGTGATGGCCTACGAGTTCGGCACGAACTGGTCGGTGTTC
>NZ_JABXXP010000153.1 GCF_013376155.1 Nguyenibacter vanlangensis | reverse complement strand
CGCCGTCTTCGCCGCCGAACCCGACGAACTCGCCGCCGCGACCGCGGGACGCGAACAGGTCCGCACCCTGCTGCCCCTGTTGCGCGAGGCCGCGATCCGCCTGATGCGCGCGCGCATCCGCCAGGGCAACCTGCTGGCCCGTCACGAGGCGCTGACGGCCTATCTGCAGGCGTCCCTGGCGCGCGAGACGGTCGAGCAATTCCGCGTCCTGTTCCTGGACCGCAACGCGCGCCTGATTTCCGACGAGGTCCTGGCCCAGGGCACGATCGACCAGACCCCCGTCTACCCGCGCGAAGTCATGCGCCGCGCCATCCGGCTGAAGGCCAGCGAGTTGATCCTGGTGCACAACCACCCCGGCTGGAACCCGATGCCGTCGCGTGAGGACATCGCCATGACCAGGCGGCTGGAACAGATCGCCGCCGTACTGGGCCTGCGGGTGCGCGACCACGTCATCGTCGGCAACGGCGCCTCGACCAGCTTCCGCCAGGCCGGCCTGCTCTGACGGCGCATCGCCGTCCCCGGTCATCTCCCCGGTTATCCTCCGGTCGCGTTGACATGCGTGGCGTTCAGCGGCGTGCCCGCGACCGTCAGGCGGTTCCGTCCCCCGCGTTTGGCGGCATACAGCGCCTGGTCCACCCGATCCATCAGCGCCGACCGGGTCTCGGCCCCCTCGCGACAG
This sequence comes from Nguyenibacter vanlangensis, assembly GCF_013376155.1. Lineage (GTDB taxonomy): Bacteria > Pseudomonadota > Alphaproteobacteria > Acetobacterales > Acetobacteraceae > Gluconacetobacter > Gluconacetobacter vanlangensis. The sequence goes on along the minus strand of NZ_JABXXP010000153.1, from coordinate 5,018 downwards.
GCCACGCCCATGCTGATGGTCACATGAAGCGACGGGCCGGACGGCACCTCGATCGGCTCGGCCGACACCACCCGCACGACGCGCCGCGCCAGCCCGACGGCCCGTTCGGCGGTTTCGCCCACGATCAGGATCGCGAATTCCTCGCCACCGATCCGCGCCACCAGGTCGGTATCGCGCAGGGCGGCCTGCACCGCCGTCGCCACCCGCCGCAGCACGATGTCGCCGACAGGATGACCGTACCGGTCATTGATGGACTTGAAATGGTCCAGGTCGAACATCGCCACCGCCACATGCGGCGCCGCTTCCGGCAGGCAGGCATCCAGCGCGTGAAAGAAGGCGCGGCGATTGGGCAGGCCGGTCAGCTCGTCGGTGTTGGCCGCCAGCTCATGGGCCGCGGCGATCTGCCGGTTCCGGGCGTCGACCGTCATCTGGTCGGTCACGTCGCGGATCAATCCGCCGAACCCACGCCCGCCGTCCAGGCGATAGGCCACGATCTCGGCATGGCGGATTGCGCCGTCCCGCCGGCTGATCCGCACGATCTGGCGCAGATCCTGCCGCTGCCCACCCCGCAACTCCGCCTCGGCCAGTGCGAGGGCCGGACGATCCTCCGCCACGATTCCGTCCAGCATCGGCTGGCCGATCCGGCTCGGCACGTCGAATCCCGACATCCGCTCGAAGGCAGGGTTCAGATAGCTCCAGTGCCCCCCGTCATCGACGCGGAACAGCACGTCCCCCACCCCGTCGGCCAGCAGGCGGAAATCCTGCAGCCGCTGTTCGGCCAGGGCCGTCTTCTGGTCGCGCTGCGTCAGCACCGCGCCCAGCGGCAGCGCGCAGAAGAAGATGGTCGCCAGGTCGAACTCGAAAATATAGACCTTGACCGCCGACGGCCCGTGAAAGGCCATTCCCGGCCCGCTGCCGGTAAAGATGAAGAAACTGCCGATGATCCCGATGACCGCGACGGACAGCGCCGCCCCCTGGGCATAGAGGCGATAGGTCGCCAGCAGCAGCGGCGGCAGCAGCAGGAACTGCACCGGATAGCGCGACTGGCCGAACGCGACGATGGCGGCCACCGCCGCCAGGACCATCAGGGCCAGCACCGTCAGGCGCCGCGGCATGCGCGCACGCGCCGCCATGTCGTCACCATCGCCAAGGGGGCCATCGCCATGGGGCCGCAGGGCCAGCAGCATCGGCACGATGATCAGCAGGCCGGGCAGGTGCCCCATCATCCAGATCATGCCGCCGCCGATCCAGGCCCGTCCCTCGCCGAGAAACAATGCTCCTCCGGCCACCAGAGCCGAACACAGAACCGACAGGAAGATCGCGACCGCGAAACGGAATGCCCAGTCCACCCGCCCGAAAAGGTTGGAAACCGGACTGATGCGCCGGACCAGCCCCGCCGCCAGGACGACCTCGATCGTGTTTGCCCCCGCAAAGCCCAGCACGACGATCCAGGGCCGATGGTCCTCCAGATTGACCAGCGCCGCCATGATGAACAGCAAAAGCGGATAAAACCGCCGGTCGAACCCCGGTATGCGCAGGATGGCGGCCAGCATCACGGCATTGGCCGGCCAGATCATCGACACGCCGCCGCCATGCCGGGTCCAGGTCACGCTCGCCAGCGCGCACAGGCACCAGACGACGCAGATCGCGACCGTCGCGATCCCGCGCCCGTCCGAGCGCCTGCTCAAGACCCCGTTCAGGGCCCCGTTCAGCGTTCTGTCCAGAAAATTCCCGCCCGGAAAAATGCCCGTCATCACCCGACTGCGCGCCGCCTCTCCCCGGGCCCTACAATGCACGGACCCTACAATGCAACGGACACGGGGGAAGCGCCATAACGGATTAACGGACGGACGGACGCACAGGATCGCCGTTATTGCGGCAAGCCGAAATCATTCACCGCCCTGTACAGGGTCGGATCATTGACGTCGCCGACGGCGCGCATCACCGCGTCGCGCCGGCAGGCCGAACGCGCGATGACCCGTCGCAGGTCCTCGGCGATCGCGGTGCTGTCGCCACAGGCTTCCAGCGCCGCGCGGTCCAGCCGCCGCACCAGGATGCGGGCCCGCGCCTCGGTCGCCAGGTCGGCCCTGAAATACCGCACCGGCACCTTCTGGACGGCACCCTCGACGGTGACCCGTTCCTGCGGCGCGACACCCTCCTGCGCCATCTCGTCCTGCGCCATGGCAGCCATCGGTGCCAGCATCAGCAGGGCCGCGACACCCAGCCCGATCGGCCTGCATGAGAACCCGTTCATGATACATATCCCCCAATGGACGCTGTCCGGGACACGTCAAACGGCCCGTTCCCGGCCCGTCATTTGCGTCCATCATCAAGACATCCGGGAACGATACGCGCGAATTCTTCGTCTTTATTCCGTCAGGACATCTCCCAGGCCATCTTCAGGTCCGGTTTTACCGAACCATGCGCCTACGGGACCATATGGTGCAGCATGTCGTCGGCCAGCGCGATCACCGCTGTCAGCAGCGACAGCAGGGACACGACCGGCGCCAGCCATTCCAGCCGGCTCCGCGGTTCCGCTTGCCCCGCCGGCGATCCGGACATCCTGGACACATCCTCCGGCTCCAGCCCCAGGGGACATGCATGAAACGTGTCGACGGGCGCGCAACCCGGCGCGGCGGCACAGACGGTACGATCCGACGGCACGAACCGGTCAGCTTTCAGCATCGCAATGCCTCCCTCTACAGGTCAGACAACAGCCAGCTCACAACCCGAAAATAGAAATCACGCACACACGTCTTCAGCCTGAAACGCGCCTGATCTTTCTTGCGGGCCCATCGGGCCGCCTGCGTCGTTTCGCATATTGTGTGTTGCAACAGAGGCACGATATCAGATCCATACCGTCCCGGTCCACGGCCGAGTCGCACCAGAACGTCCCGGCGGGTCACAGATTCGCGCGCATGGTAACGCAGGTCAGCCATGCATATCGGGCATGGGTCCCGCCGCATGGAATGGTGCCGGGTGAGGGATTTGAACCCCCGGCCTTCGGTTTACAAAACCGCTGCACTACCGCTGTGCTAACCCGGCATCGGCGCATGGAACCGACCAAGGCAAAGGGCCGCAATCACGCCTGCTCGCGCCTTTCTGCCTCTCTCCGCGCGGCGGGTCAAGGGCATCCGCCGGCCGGCGGGCAAGGCGCTCAAATGCCCGGCTGGGGGGAACCGCAAAACCACCCCGGCGTTCGGCATCTACGCGGCCCGGGGCGATCCGGACCGAAAAATCCCATATATTTTCTGGATTTTCCTCATGCTTCTGGATTCCATTATCATCGAGGTCGACGGTACCTTCCTGGGCGCCGCCATCCTGCTCGCAGGCGGCCGGCGGCTGCGTTTCTACGCCGCCCATGACAGCGTCCGCGCCCTGCACAACCAGGTCCGGCCCGATTTCGAATCCCTGCGCCGAAGCGTCGCCCTGCAATTCCGCCGCTTCGCCCTCGGCGCGCCGCCCTCTCCGTCCTGACGGGCGAGAGGGCGGCCTTCAGGAATGCTGATAGATCAGCCGGGCGCGGATGGTGCCCTTCAGGTCGCGCAGCCGGGCCAGGATGCGGCTGTCCTTCTCGACATCCCGCCCCGTATCGGCCTCCACGACCACATAGCCCAGCTCGCCGTCGGTCTGCAGGTACTGCGCGGTGATGTTGCAGCCCTCGCGTGAGAAGATCTCGTTGATCTGCATCATGATGCCCGGAACGTTGCTGTGCACGTGCATGAAGCGCGTGCCGCGCGGGCTTTCGGGCAGTTGCACCGTCGGGAAATTGACGGCGCCCAGCGTCGAGCCGACGTCGGAATACTCGATCAGCTTGCGCGCCACCTCGACGCCGATCCGCTCCTGCGCCTCGGCCGTCGACCCGCCAATATGCGGGGTCAGGATCACGTTGTCCAACCCCTGCAGCGGCGAGGCGAACTGATCCCCCGCCCCCTTGGGCTCGACGGGAAAGACGTCGATCGCGGCACCCAGCAGGTGCCCGTCCTTCAGCGCCCCGGCCAGCGCGTCCAGGTCGACGACGTTGCCCCGCGCATTGTTGATCAGGAACGACCCCGGCTTCATCGCGCGGATCTGCGCCGCGCCGATCAGGTTCGCGGTGCTCTCCAGTTGCGGCACATGCAGGCTGACCACGTCGCTCTGCGCCAGCAGGTCGTTCAGCGTCTCGACCGGGGTGGCGTTGCCGTGCACCAGCTTGTCGATCACGTCGTAATAGATCACGCGCATGCCGAACGCCTCGGCCAGCACCGACAATTGCGACCCGATCGAGCCATAGCCGACGATGCCCAGCGTCTTGCCCCGCACTTCCCAGCTATTGGCGGCCGACTTGTTCCAGCCCCCTTCATGGCACTGCACGGATTTGGGGAAGATCCGCCGCATCAGCATCACGACCTCGCCCATCACCAGTTCGGCGACCGAACGCGTATTGCTGTACGGGGCGTTGAAGACCGGGATGCCCTGGACCCGCGCGGCCGTCAGATCAACCTGGTTGGTGCCGATGCAGAAACAGCCGACCGCGATCAGCCGGTCCGCCGCCGCGATGATCTCGGCGGTCAGTTGCGTGCGGGAGCGGATGCCGACGATATGCACCCCCTCCAGCGCCTCGCGCAGCGCGGCCCCTTCCAGGGCCTTGGGCAGGCGCGTGACGTTCTCGTACCCATTCGCCCGCAGCAGCGACACCGCACTGTCATGAATCCCCTCCAGCAGCAGGATGCGGATCTTGTCCTTCGCCAGGGACAGGTGGCTGGTGGTCTCGCTGCTCATGTCGAATACTCGCGCCTATTCGAAGAAGATGTCGCTCCTATCCGATCGACGGATGGATGCCTAGTGTCCTGCCCGAGAAACTCTTATGAGAATTTCTCGGATCAGCAGGCCGCCAAAATTTCCAGTGTCCGGCCCGGGAAATCCACGACCGGATCCCGCGGGCAGCCGCCGGCCGTCGCGTGCCACGAGCGCACATCGGTACCACGCCGCCCGCATTCAAGCGGCCGGCGCGGCACCCGTCACCCGCCGGTCGTCAG
>NZ_JABXXP010000152.1 GCF_013376155.1 Nguyenibacter vanlangensis | reverse complement strand
GATCCTGTGGCGCAGCGACGGCGTGGCCGCGGCCGACCTGGGGGCCGCGCTGACGGGCGCCGGATTCTCGCTGGTCTTTCCCGCGCTGGGGGTCGAGGCCGTGGCCCGGGTGGGGGCGCATAACCGGGGGGCCGCGCTGGGGGCGTTCAGCGTCTTCCTGGATATCGGGATCGGCCTGTCGGGGCCGATGCTGGGGCTGGTGATCCACGGCCTGGGCTATGGCCCGATGTTTCTGGTCGCGGCCTTATTTACCGGGGCGGGGGTCGGTGCCACTCTGCTGCTTCGGGGGCGCGCGCGAACAAGCGTCGCCTGAATCGGGCGGATCGCCGCCGCCCGCATCGTGCCGCCATGTTCAGGAGGATCGCGTCCATGTCCGTTGCTGCCGTTGCCGTGTTCTGCGGGTCGCGTTTCGGCGCCCGCCCCGATTTCGAGGAAGCGGCGCGCGAGATGGGGACCAGCCTGGGGCGTGCCGGGATGCGCCTGGTCTATGGCGGCGGGGATGTGGGGCTGATGGGCGCCGTGGCGGACGCGACCCTGGCGGCGGGCGGCCGGGTGTCTGGCGTGATCCCGACCTTTCTGCGCGCGCGTGAGGTGATGCATGAGGGCGTGACGGACCTGACCGTCACCGATTCGATGCATAGCCGCAAGCAGTTGATGTTCGCCCGGGCCGATGCGTTCGTGGTGCTGCCCGGCGGGCTGGGCACGTTCGACGAGACGATCGAGATCGTGACCTGGCGGCAGCTAAAGCTGCATGACAAGCCGATCTTCGTCGTCAATGTCGCGGGGTGGGCCGACCCGATGGTCGCCATGCTGCGCGCGGCGGTGCGTGAGGGTTTCGCCGAAGCATCGGCGCTGGAACTGTTCGAGGTCGTGCCCGACGTCGCCACGACGATGGCGCGGCTGAAGCAGGCCGTACGCGGGCCGGCGACCGAGGATGTCGACCGGCTCTGACGGCCCGATGACAAAAATGCATCTTCCCGCGCGATAGTGGGCATCGGGACCCTTGCGGAGCGGCAGGAGGGCATGTATAGCCCCCATCAAGTTCGGAGTGTAGCTCAGCCTGGTAGAGCACTGTGTTCGGGACGCAGGGGCCGGAGGTTCGAATCCTCTCACTCCGACCAGCCGCTAAAAGTCCTTGTGTTCAAACGCTGCGTTGTCAGTGGATTGGATTTCCCGGAAAATGCAAGGACATAGTGGACCGGCGCCGACCATAATCCATTGACAAATAAACGGTTTCCAAAGGCACCGCCTTTGGCGGGGTTCGGGGCAGAGCCCCGAAAGAGAGACCCCGGGACGGTCAAGCCGATACCGCATCACCGGCGCGGGCGCGTCAGCGTGGCGCACCGGCCAGGGATGCGGCGACCCGGCGGTCGGCCTGGGCTTCGACCGCCGCCATGTCCTGATGCAGGATGCGGCCGTGATCGACCATCAGCCGGCCGCCGACATAGACCTGTTCCAGATCCTGCTGCGATGCGGCGAAGACCAGCGTGGCGTAGGGGTCGAAGACATGGGCTAGGTGCGACGGGTCGATCATCAGGAAATCGGCGAATTTCCCGGGCTCCAGGCTTCCCACCCGGTCCGACGCGTTCAGCACGTCGGCGCTGCCCACGGTATGCAGCCGCAGGACGTCGTACGGGCCCATGATCGCGGCGCTCTGATATTTGTCGCGGATGGTGTAGAGGCCGGTGCGCATGTTCTCGAACGGATCGGCGACGTCGGCGCTGGCCTCGCCGTCCACGCCCATGCCGACGCGGATGCCGGCCTTGAGATAGGCGGGGATGTCCGCGACCCCCGAGGCCAGGCGGCCGTTCGACAGCGGATTCCACGACATGGCGCCGCCCGCGCGGGCGGCCTGGGCGACGATGTCGGGCGTGGTATGGATGAAATGGCCGAAGATCAGGGTCTTGCCCATCATGCCGGTCCGCGCGAAATCGGGGAAGACCGCCTGTTCGGACTGGATGCTGTCCGGGGGCTCCAGGTAATGGGTCTGGTTGGCCACGCCGAATTCGTGCATCAGGGTGCCTTCCAGCCGGGCCTCGGCCAGCGCGTCGGCGGGATTGGCCTCGAACGCTACGGTGCCGTTCAGCATGACCGACAGCAGCCGGCCGCCATGCGGCTGCGCCGCGCTCCATGCCAGGAACTGCTTCAGGTGGCGGCGCGCGCCGTCCAGCGTGTGGTCCCGGCCGCCGGCAATGGCCTGGACACCGTGCACGAAACGGATGCCCGAGGCCATCTCGGCGCGGAATTCCTGATGATTGACGTTGTCGCGTTCCGGCGGATTGGGCAGCGCGTCCCCGTAATTGAAATTATAGGCCCCGGTAATGCCGTGCCGCAGATGGTCCAGCGCGCCGTCCAGCGTGAACCAGTAGAAATCCTCGGGCGTGGCGTGCGCGGCCTGTTGGGCGTACAGCGCGTCGATCCATCCCGGCAGCGTCTTGTCCTGCGCCAGGCCGCGATAGGCGGCCTGCCAGAGATGGCTGTGCGCGGAGATGAAACCCGGCATGATCCAGTGGCCGTGCGCGTCGATGCTGGTTGCGGCCCGCAGGCCGCGCGGCGGCTCGCCCCGCCCCACCGCGCGGATGCGCCCGTCCGCGCCGACCGTCATATAGCCGATGAACGGCGTCTTCTGGCCGTCCGCCATCGAGAACACATAGGCATTGCGGACCAGCAGCATGGCCTGCGTCTCGGCCGCGCGGGATTGCGCCGGACAGAGCGGCAGCGCGGCCAGAAGCGTCATGCCGAATGCGAGGAGCAGCGATTTACGGAAGCGCGGAATCGTCATGATCGTCCAACAGGCCGTTGAAGGAGGGGCACGATGGTGCGCTCCCTGTCTAACGTTCCCGTTTCAGAATTTCTACGGCTTCGAAATGAAATGCGGGCGGGGGGCGGGATTCAGCGGGCGGGTCGGAGCGCCGGCTCGGCGCCCAGCGCGTCCAGCCTGCGCTTGATGTCCTGAACGAAGCGCGAATGCTTCACGCCGAACAGGAAGACGCCCAGCAGCAGCCTGGCGACGCCGCGGCAGGGGCGCCGGACCTGAAGCAGCAGGATGTAGCGGTCCTCGTCCGTGTCGTTCCAGACCTGATGGTTGTAGGTATCGTCGAACAGCAGCGAACGGCCGTCCGCCCAGCAGATCGTGTGCAGGGCGTCGGCGCCTTCGATCTGGATCCGGCATTGCGCGCGCTGCCGCGGCACCCGCAGGGCCAGGTGGTAGGTCAGCATGCCCTTGGTCATGCCGTAATGCCGGGGGATGCGCCCGCCCGCCTCCAGCACCGAGAAGACCGCGGTGACCAGCCCCGGAATCCGGGCGATCAGCGCCGCCGTGACCGGCGCCCGGGCGCAGTTTTCGATACGCCGATAGCCGTATCCGGCGAGGAAGAAGGATTTCCAGCGACGGTCCGCGGCGATACGGCCGTGGTCCGGCGAAAGGTCGCCCAAGGCGGGGATGTCCCGGGTGCGGAGCCGCACGGCTTCGTCACGGATCTGTTCCCAGTTGCGCTCCAGCATCGCGATCCACGGCATCCAGGCCGTGTCCAAAATCGCCCGGTCCGGCAGCAGCGAGCCGCGGATGATCACCCGGTCGATGCGGGGGCGCAGGTCCTTGCCGATTTCGAACAGGGACCGGCCTTTGAACGGCAGCCGCCATTTGCCGTGCGCCGCCTTGTCCGCCCGACGCGGAACCGTGTCGTTCATGATGCCTCCCGTCACCGTTCCGGAAGTATAAATTTGCAGCACGATGCCGATCCGGTTGTCAATCGGCGCGGACCGGAGCGCGGAAAACGATGACGTGAGACTGTTCGCGCAGAAATCGGAGTCATGGAGGCATAGAGCACGTGGCGGGACATGACGGTTTATCTGCCATGTCCGGATGAAGGGAAGGCGAATAGGAATGGTTACTGTTCGGTTTCCTGACACGAACTTCGCAATTCTGTGATGGCCGACGATATCGGTCGCCGGCCATAAACCCGCGGACCGGTTGAAAGAGCGTCATCCCGCCCGTGCCGAGTGGTTCGGGTCGTTACACATCGATACGCCGGTGGCCTCAAACCTCCTGCGGCGGATGCTTATATTCCGGTGCAGTGGAGGGTTGGGTCATGCGGCGATTTTTGACGGCAGGTATGGCGATGATGCTGGGCGGGTCGATGCTGGGGGGCGTCGCGGCGCCGGGCGCGGCCATGGCGCAGCATGGCGGTTTTCATGGCGGTGGCGGCTTCCATGGCGGCTATCACGGGGGCTGGGGCGGCGGCTGGCACGGCGGCGGCTATGGCTGGCATGGCGGCTATGGCGGTTATGGCTGGCATGGTGGTTACGGTTGGCATGGTGGTTACGGCTGGCGGGGCGGCTGGGGCTATCACCCGTGGGGCTATCACCCGTACTGGGGCGGCGGGGGTTGGGGATATCCCGGCTGGGGCTGGGGATGGGGTTGGCCGCTGGCGTTCGGCGCCGCTCTGGGCGTCGCCGCCGGTACCGCGGCTTATGGCGGGTATTATGATTATTACGATTATCCGCCGCCAGCCGCCGCCTATGGACCGCCGGCGGGCTATGCGTATCCGGCGCCGGCCTATCCGAGCCAGTCCTATACGCCGCAATCCTATCCGGCCCAGCCTTACGGTGCCGCGCCGGAAACGGCCCCGCCGATGCAGTCGCCGGTCGTGCAGTGCAGTCACGGGCTGGTGTTCAACCGGCTGACCGAAAGCTGCGACCGGCCATGACGTCATAGCGTTGACATAGTCCGCTGCATGATGGGGTACGGCGGTCGAGGCGGGGCCATCCGCCCCGGCCGCCCGTGTTTTTTTGCGAATGGACGAAACATATGCTGACGAACGGAATGCGCGGCCTGCCGCTGCTGGCGGCAGCCGCCCTGATGACGGCGGGCCTGGCGAGCGGGGCGCGGGCGGAGCCCGGCGGTTGCCTGAAATATGGCGCGGCCGGCGCGGTCGGCGGCCACCTGGTCCATCACGGGGTGGTGGGTGCCATGGGCGGATGCGCGGCGGGCATGTATAAACGCCATGAATACCGCAAGACGGTCCGGGAAAAGGCGGCGCTCTACGACAAAGAGCACCCGGTCGATCCGAATCTCAGCGCACTGGAACGCTATCGCGCGCGCAAGACCGACGAGCAGAAGGCGACCCTGTGGGACGCCGAGCATCCGCCGGGACCGCCGGCCGGGCCTTCCGGCCACTGAGCAGGGCCACCGAGGGACGAATGACGGGGAACGCATGATGGGGCGGCGCGCCGGGCGAAGGTCCGGCGCGCCGTTTTTCGAATCCCCGAAACCCGCCTTACGAAAACGGATTATCGGGGAAAATCATCCCAGCCAGCCGGACAGTTCCTGCCTGGCCAGCGTCTCCAGCAGGTCGATCGCCGGATCGGTGGCGTTCAGGCAGGGAATAAGGGCGAAATCCGTCCCGCCGGCGGCGGCGAACGCGTCGCGCAGTTCGTGGCCGATCTCGTCGAGCGTTTCGATGCAGTCTGCCAGGAAGCCCGGCATGATGACGGCGACGCGGGTAATGCCCTGCGCCGGCATGGCGGTGACCAGCGGCGCGGTATAGGGCTCCAGCCAGCGCGCGGGGCCGAAGCGCGACTGATAGGTCAGCGGCACCATCTCCTCGGGCAGGTCCAGCGCGCGGCGCAGCGCGGCGAGGGTGCGCGTGCATTCCTCGGCGTAGGAATCGCCGCGCTGCACGTAATCGCGCGGCAGGCCGTGGAAGGACGCGACGATCCGCT
>NZ_JABXXP010000151.1 GCF_013376155.1 Nguyenibacter vanlangensis | reverse complement strand
GACGAGGCCGCCTTTCTGGCCGCGCGGCAGGAAAAGGACGTCCTGGCCGCCCGGATCGAACGCGCCAAGGGCGACCTCGTGCGCGCTCAAGGCATGGCGCAGCAGGCGGAACTCGACCTGTCCTATTGCACGATTCCCGCCCCGGTCGACGGCGTGGTGGGCGCCCGCGGCGTGCGCGTCGGCAATTATGTCCATCCTGGCACGGCGCTGATGGCGGTCACGCCGGTGCAAGACGCGTTTGTCGTCGCCCATTTCCAGGAAACGCAACTGACCCATATGCTGCCGGGCCAGAAGGCGACGGTGTGGGTCGATGCCTTCCCCGACCAGCCCCTGCGCGCGCATGTGGACAGCATTCCGCCCGCGACCGGCGTCGCCTTCGCGCCGATCCAGCCCGACAATGCGACGGGCAATTTCACCAAGGTGGTGCAGCGCCTGCCGGTGCGGATCACCTTCGATCCGGGCCAGACTCTGGCAGCGCGTGTGCGGGTCGGCATGTCGGTGGAGGTCACGGTCGACACGGCGTCGCGCCCCGAGGGCCCGAAGGCCAACGATCCGCGCTATGCGTGGCGGTGAGGGGCGGATCATGGCGACCCTCGTGAATCGTAGCTGCCTCTCCCTGGCAAGCGCTCTTCTGCTCGGCGCGTGCTCGGTCGGGCCAGATTACCACAAGTCCGATCTCGCCAGCGCGGCCCATTGGCATCGCGGCCTGGGCGACGCCGAAAGCCGGCCAGTCGAAAGCCCGGCCGACCCGCAATGGTGGCGCATCTATCGCGATCCGACCCTGACGGCATTGGAGCAGCAGGTTGCCGACGCCAATCTGGATCTGCGCGCCGCCGCCTGGCGGCTGGCCGAGAGCCTGGCCGAACGCCGTATCGCCCGCGCGGCCCAGTTCCCGCGTGTCGAGGCCAACGCCTCCTATGCACGCGAGCGGGCCAGCCCCAACGGCGTGCTGGGGCTGTTGGGCACGATGGAGGAACAGGGCCCGGGCGAGATCGCCAGCGGGGCGCAGGGATTCGGGCCGGCCCGCCTGCCCGGCACGACGGGCGCGGCGCCCTTCGATCTGCCGCAATATGGCCTGAGCGCGTCATGGGAGGTCGATTTCTGGGGCCATGTCCGGCGCCAGGTGGAGGCTGCCAGCGCGGCGGTGCGGGCGACCGAGGACATGCAGCGTGACGTGCTGGTCTCGCTGATGGCGGAAACTGCGCAGGATTATCTCGATCTGCGCGGCGTGCAGGCACAGATCGCGATCGTCCGCCGGAACATCGACATCGCCCGCCACAGCGTCGGCCTGACGACGCTGCGCTTCACGCAAGGGGCGGCGACCCGGCTCGACGTGGCGGATTCGCGCGGCCAACTCAGCGAATTCCAATCGCGCTTGCCGGTGCTGCAAAGCCAGGAAGTACATCTCATCAACGCCCTGAGCTTCCTGGTGGCGCGCGAGCCGGGCGCGCTGCGATCCCAGTTGGGCACGCCCGCGCCGATCCCGCCCGTGCCGATCTCGGTACCGGTCGGTCTGCCGTCGGAACTGGCGGAGCGCCGGCCAGACATCCGCGTGGCGGAGGAGCAGCTTCACGCGGCCACGGCCAGTATCGGCGTGGCGGTGGCCGATTTCTTCCCGCGCGTGACGCTGTCGGGCAGCCTGGACATCCAGGCGCTGCAGTTCAGCGAGCTCGGCACCTGGGCGTCGCGGCAATATGGTTTTGGACCGACCATGACCCTGCCGCTGTTCGAGGGCGGCCGCCTGACGGGGCAGTTGCGTCTGCGCAAGGCACAGCAGAAGGAAGCTGCGATCAACCTCCAGCGCACGATCCTGAAGGCGTGGCAGGAGATCGACGACGCCATGGCTGATTTCTCGGCCGCGCAGCAGCAGCGCGACCAGTTGCGCGAGACCGTGGCGCAGAACGAGATGGCGGTGAGCCTGGCCCAGCAGCAATATGTGCAGGGCGCGTCGGACTTCCTGAACGTATTGACCCTGCAGAACGCGCTGCTGGCCAGCCAGAACCAGCTCGTGCAGGCGACGACGGCGGTTTCTGTCTCGGTTGCGCGGCTCTATCGCGCGCTCGGCGGCGGCTGGGAGGAACGCTATCCGCTGGCAACGGCGCAGCGGGCAGGGCAGGGCGTGCGCCAGGAGGGAGTGCATCAGGGATGATCCAGCTCCATCACCCGTCCACACTCGGCCTTCTCACGCGCGATGGCGTGACGCTGCGCTGTCATTTCGCGTTTAGGGACTATGCCGGCACGGCCCCGGTTCATTGGGGACGGCTGCGCGTGCTCAACCGGATCGAACTCGACGCCGACGCCGCCTTCAGGCTGGCGAACGAGCGTTCGGTCGAAATCGTGACCCTGGTTCTGGACGGAACGGTCGTGGTGCGGGTGGATGGTCTTGGCGACAGCCTGCTGCAGCCGGGCGATTGTCATGTCGTCAGTGCCGGCGACGGCATCGGCCTGGCGACATGGCAGGCTGGCGGTGCCCCGGCGGCGCTGCTGCAACTCTGGCTGCTGCCCGAGGAAGAGGGGGGCGAGCCGGAAATCGGCTTGCGCCGCGATGCGGATCGGTCGGGCCATGAGCACATCCTGTTGGCCAGCGGCTTCCCTGAGGACGATCCGGAGGAAACGGACCAGGGGCGGTCGGGCGATCCGCTGCCGCTGAAGGCCCGGGCGCGCGTGCTCCGCATCGCCTTGCCGGCTGGCGGACAGGCCGTCATCTCCACGCGCGCGGATCGGTCCGTCTACGCGCTCGTCGTCGCGGGACGCGTGGACATTCTCGGGCGCGACGCCGACGTGGGCTGCGGCGCCGCTGTCACGGGATGCGAGACGGTCATTGTGCGGGCGCTCGAGCCATCGCACCTTGTCGTCTGCGATTCGGACTGACGCGGAAGGAGAGGGTCATGAAACTGTGCCGCTACGGAACCCCGGGGCAGGAACGTCCGGGCCTGGTCGACGAGACGGGGGCCGTGCGCAGCCTGGCGGGCGTGATCGGCGACGTGACGCCGGACAGTCTCGCGCCGGCGCGGCTTGCGGCTCTGGCGGATCTCGACCCGCGGACATTGCCGCGCGTCGAAGCGGGCGCGCGCCTGGGAGTGCCGGTCGCGGGTATCGGAAAATATGTCTGCATCGGCCTCAATTATCGCGATCATGCTGAAGAGGCTGGTCTGCCCGTCCCGGATGAGCCGATCGTCTTTCTCAAGGCGATCACTGCGCTCTCGGGGCCGGACGACCCGATCGTGCCGCCGCTCGGCGCGACCCGGCTGGACTGGGAGGCGGAACTCGCCGTCGTCATCGGCACACGCGCAAAGGATGTGTCGCCGGGAGACGCGCTGGATCATGTCGCAGGCTATTGCGTCGCCAATGATGTGTCCGAGCGCGCCTTTCAGATGCAGTCCAGCCAGTGGGACAAGGGCAAGGGATGCGACACGTTCGGTCCGCTCGGCCCGTGGCTCGTCACGAAGGATGAGGTGTCCGATCCCCAGGATCTGGCGATCTGGCTCGACGTGAACGGCCGCCGGATGCAGGCTGGCAATACCAGGACGATGATCTTTTCCGTAGCCGAGATCGTTGCCTATGTCAGCCGCTACATGACGCTGATGCCGGGCGACGTCATCGCCACCGGCACGCCGCCGGGCGTGGGGATGGGGATGCGGCCCGAACCTCTCTATCTCCGGTCCGGCGACGTCGTGGAACTCGGTATCGAGCGGCTTGGCAGGCAGCGGCAACGCGTGGCCTGATAAGGTGCGCGGCGGCGGCACGACGGCAGGTCGTCCGGTTCCGTGCGCGCCGCCGGTGGACATGGACGGACAGAAGGAGAAGGCGAGATGAACGAGATCCTGGACACGATGCTCGCGCGGCGAGCGACGAAACGCTTCGACGCGGCCCACAAGATTCCGGATGAAACGCTGGCTGCGATCCTGCATGCGGCCCGAACGGCGCCTACGGCATTCAATCTCCAGAACTGGCGATTCCTGGTGGTGCGCGACCCCGTCATCCGCGCCGCGATCAAGGAGGTGGCGTGGCACCAGCCGCAGATCGAAGAATGCTCGGCGTTGATCGTTCTGTGCGCGGACATGCATGCTTACGCAAAGGACCCCGGCCGGTACTGGAAGGACGCGCCCGAGGACATGCGCGAGAAATATGTCACTATGATCACGCAATATTACGAAAACAACCCCGCCATGCAGCGTGACGAGGCATTCCGGTCCGCGGGTATGGCGGCCTATGCCCTGATGATGGCGGCCGCCGCGCATGGCTACGATACCTGCCCGATGGACGGCTTCGATTTCGAGCAGGTCGCGGACATTATCCGCCTGCCCAAGGACCATGCACTGGTCATGTTCGTCGCGGTCGGAAAGGGGACCGGCGCATTGCCGCCCCATGGCGGCCGGATCCCGGATGCCGACATCGTCGCCTATGACCGCTTCTGAACAGGGCTTCCCGGCATATGGGCCGCGATGAGGCCCTTGGTGGTGCCAGGATTCGAGAGCGCCGGTAGAGCGTCGACCCTGGGCACCGCCGTTCGCGATTTTTCGCATCAGTCGTTGCACGTTCTTGCCCGATCGTATCTTCGCTGTAGTCCAGTCCTCCTGTGGAGGAAAAGCGTTGATCTCGCCGACATTGCCCTGAAGGCATGTTGCACGATTGCTGGAAGATACTAAGTCATTGGTTTGAATTGTGCGCATCATCCGACATCCGCAGGATGTCGGATGACGATTCCATCCGATCGGATGATGTTTTAATTAAATCAATATTTATTTTTCTAATCTGGATCCTTTTCGAGGTCGCGCTCCCGCGCGTATCGATCATTGCCTTGCATGAAATGCGTTCCGCGCGGCGACGTAAGACATTGGCGGTCACTACGGCGCCAATACAACCGCCCGCGAGGCGAACGTCGCTGGCTTCCGCCAAAATCGCGCCGATAAGCAAAAGGTCCATGTCGCATTTATTTACAATTGGTACCATACGGTACTGTAACATAATGAGGCCTGCTTTTGGTCGCCGGTTTACGTCCTGTTCGCACTTGTCCGGCCATGCCGTCGCCTCCGTTCGGATGCCGGGCGTGGCTAAACGAAATAAACTCCTTAAAATACAATAAGTTAGAAATTCTTGGCAACGCGGGAATGAGCGCGCACCGGCATCTGTGCCGTGTGCTGCGATGCCCTCCGGCAGCATGATTTCCCTTCGCCGAAATATCAAATTTGATACCTACGCACTTAAATGTGCGTTATTGACTTAAACATAGGATGATTTGCAAAGATGGTGGCAGTCCACCGGTCCGGCCATCAAAAAATGCTTGGTGCCGTTCCAGGTGGAATTTAAAAAAAATCAATAAAAACAATTGTATATAAAACACACCACAAAAGGTGTGCGTCGTGAATACGGGCAGGAACGTCGATAACGAGACTATCGGTCATGAAAGGGAAGACACGGATGAGTACCAGTCAGAAACCTGCCCGTCCGGTTTCCGCGCCTGACGGCGTGAGCCGAGGGGCAACAGCGCAATCGGGCTCCATTTCGATGTGCCCGGTTGGGTTCTTTCCCGGCTTGGGCAGCCGCGCTGCCTATCGGCAGCTTGAACGCAACCTGTTCGACAGCGACGTACGGGACGTTCGTCAGGTTTTCTCTGAAGGGGCGGAGGCCCTGGGTTCCGATCCCGAACGTCTCGTTCTGCAGGAAGCCAACATACCCGACGACCGGATCGAGCGGCAGGCGTTCCTGGGGGCCGCGCTGCTGGTC
>NZ_JABXXP010000150.1 GCF_013376155.1 Nguyenibacter vanlangensis | reverse complement strand
GCTGGCCCCGCTGGCCCGGCTGGAGGGCGGGGGCGGCGTGTTCCTGTCGCCCTGCATCCTGGACGGCGTGACCGGCGAAACCCCGGCGGTGCGCGACGAATTGTTCGGCCCGGTCCTGACCGTGCAGACATTCGAGGACGAGGATGAGGCCCTGGCCCTGGCGTCACATCCGACCTATGGGCTGGCCGCCGGGGTGCATACCGCCAGCCTGGGCCGCGCCATGCGGGCGGTGCGCGGCCTGAAGGCCGGGACGGTCTGGGTGAATCGCTATGGCCGGTCGGCGGATTTCGTCATTCCGACCGGCGGGTTCGGCGGATCGGGCATCGGCAAGGATCTGGGCCGCCAGGCGGTCGAGGCCAATCTGCGGCACAAGAGCGTACTGATGGCCTTCGAGGATTGAGAGTCCGTCCGCGAGCGGGCGCCGGCACAGGGACAAGGATCAGAAATCATGACGACATATTCGATCGCCGTGCTGCCCGGCGACGGCATCGGCAAGGAGGTCATGCCCGAGGCGCTGAAGGTCCTAAAGCGCGTGGGGCAATTATGCGGCATCGGCTTCGCCTTCCGTCATTTCGACTGGAGCTGCGAGACCTGGCTGAAGGCCGGGCGGATGATGCCCGATGACGGCATGGCGCAACTGGCGCAGAATGATGCGATCCTGCTGGGCGCGGTGGGGTATCCGGGCGTGCCGGACCATCTGTCGCTCTGGGGGATGCTGCTGAAGATCCGCCGGGAATTCGACCAGTACGTCAATCTGCGCCCGGTGCGCCTGCTGCCCGGCATTCCCTGCCCGCTGGCGGGCAAGAAACCGGGCGACGTCGATTTCTGGATCGTGCGGGAAAATGTCGAAGGCGAATATTCCCGGATCGGAGGCCGCTTCGCGGAAGGCACGCCGGCCGAAGGCGTCGCGCAGACCGCCATCTTTACCCGCCACGGCACCGACCGGATCCTGCGCTATGCGTTCGAGCTGGCGCGCGGTCTGGGCCGGCCGCACGTGACGTCGGCCACCAAGTCCAACGGCCTGTTCCATTCCATGCCGTATTGGGACGAGCGGTTCGCGGCGATCGGCCGGGACTATCCCGACGTACGGACCGACCAGTACCATATCGACATCCTGGCGGCGCGCTTCGTCATGTCGCCCGAACGGTTCGACGTGGTGGTCGGCAGCAACCTGTTCGGCGATATCCTGTCCGACCTGGGGCCGGGCATGACCGGAACCATCGCGGTGGCGCCGTCCGCCAACATCAATCCCGAGAAGGCTTATCCGTCGATGTTCGAGCCGGTGCACGGTTCGGCGCCCGACATCTACGGACAGGCGATCGCCAATCCGATCGGCCAGATCTGGGCGGCGGCGATGATGCTCGACCATCTGGGCGAGGCCGAGGCCGGCAGCATGATCCTGCGCGCCCTGTCGGCCGTCCTGGAACGGGCGGACGCGCCGCGCACGCCCGACATGGGCGGCAGCGCAAAGACGGCGGACCTTGGCGACGCCATCGCGGCGGCGCTGCCGGCCTCATAGGGCGCATCCTGCGCATTTCGTTCAAAGAACGAAATCATCTGCCGTCACGGGAGGACAATCGACAGAATGCCCTGACCCGGATGTGTAACGAATGGCCTGTCAGGAGAAAACGCAACGCGGCCGGGGCTGGTGTGAAGCGGCACCCCGTCTCCCGCAGATGGAGTCCGACATGGCATATTCCAGAACATCGTCCGTTCTTCCGGGGCCTTGCGTCCGGCGACGCCTGACGGCAGGGGGGCGCCTGGCCGTTCTGTCGCTGTCCACGCTGCTGTCGGCCCATGCCGGCTGGGCGGCGAGCGCGACGTCCCATCCCCGGCAGCCATCTCCGGCCAAGCAGGCCAGCCGTCCGCGCGGCATGCAGGCCCGGGCGGGCGAGGATATCACGGTCCGCGCCGGGATCGCCTCGGCCACCGGGGTGACGAACACCACCCCGGGCGGCGGATTGATGCCGCCGCAGACGGTCCCCAAATCGCGCAGCGGCCTGACGCGCGATTTCATCGCCAAGCAAAGCCCGACCTCCAACCCCGTCGCGATGGTCGCCAGCCTGCCCGGCGTGGTCTATTCGGGCAACGATCCGCTGGGCACCAATGACGACCAGCAGGGCCTGTCGGTACGCGGGCTGGACCAGACGGAAATCGGCTATCTGTACGAAGGGATTCCGACCGCGGCACCGGTCTATCTGCTGCCCTATACCTCGTCGACCGCCGACAACGAGAATATTCAGAGCATCGAACTGACCCAGGGCTCGCCCGACATCACCTCGCCGCTCTACAACGCGGTGGGCGGCGAACTGACGGAAAAGCTGCGCGATCCGTCCGAGAATTTCGGCGGCCTGGTCAATGCGTCCTACGGCTCCTTCAGCCTGAAGCGGGAATTCGTCCGGCTGGACAGCGGCGAGATCGGCCATACCGGCATCCGTTCCTTCCTGTCTTTTTCCTATCGCGAGGCGGATGAATGGCGCGGCGTCGGCCAGACCCGCCGCTATCACGTGGACGGCAAGATCCTGAAGGAATGGGGGCACGGCAACCGTGCCGAATTCGTGCTGTCCTACAACGACCCGCTGCAATACTACCTGCGCGCGCCGACCCGCGCGCAATGGAACCGGTACGGCGTGAACTACAACTATGCCGACACATACACGACCGGAAATTCGGCCTATTACAAGCTCGAGGAGAACGTGCACCGCACCGTGATCCTTGGCGCGCCCGTCAGCCTCGACCTCGGCGGCGGGCTGCGCTTCAACACCACGCCCTATTTCACCTACGCCACCGGCTACGACAATGGCGGCACCAACCTGTCGCGCACGGCCAGCTATTACGGCAACCAGCCGGCCGGCGTGCTGCAGGTGCCGGGTGCCCAGGCGGGGCCGACCATCCCCGCGATTTCGATCGATACCTACAATCTGTATTACAGCGGCCTGAACAATACGCTGTCCTGGACATCGGGGCACAACACGCTGGCCATCGGCTACTGGTATGCCTATTTCGACCAGTCCGAGCCCTCGTTGTACGAGGCGCTGGGGCCCCAGGGGCAGGTCTCCAGCATGTACGGCCAGTGGCCGATCCTGACGCAGAGCGGCGTGCCGCTGTCGCAATATGACATCCACCTGGTCCAGCAGACGAACTCGCTGTTCATCAACGACACCTACAGGGCCCTGGGCGACCGGCTGACGCTCACGGCCGGGTTCAAGGAAACCATGGTGACGCGGACCGAAACGCAGAACATTCCCGGCGCGACCTACCGCAATGGCGAAAGCGAGGCCGCGCCGCTGCCGCAGGTCGCCGTCAGCTACAGGTTGACGCCGCACGACATGGTCTATGTCAACGGCACGACGTCCTTCCGCCTGCCGGCCTCGATCATGTCCTATGCCGACCGTTTCAGCGTCTCGACCGGCACGCTGACTCGCGCGCACGCCGTCGACCCCAAGCCCGAATATGCGATCGGCGAGGAAATCGGCTATCGCCATTACGGCCTGGTCAATCTGGCGCTGGCGCTGTTCAACTATAATTTCACCAACCGGCAGATCAATACGACGACCTATGCCAGCGGCATTCCGGTCACGGAATCGATCGATGGCGGCGGCCAGACGGCGCGCGGCGCGCAGATCGAGCTGGGCCTGCGGCCGTGGCATCATGTCAGCCCCTATGTCTCGGCCCAGTATCTGCATGCGACGACGGACAACAACCTGCAGGTCGGCGGCGACTATGTGCCGACCGCCGGCAAGATCGCGGTCAAGAGCCCCAAGGCGACGGTCGCAGTCGGCCTGTCCTACGATGACGGCAGCCTGTTCGGCGCGTTCAACATGAACTACGTCAGCAAGCAATATTCGACCTTCATGGATGACGAGACGGTGCCGTCCTTCGAGACGTTCAACCTGAACATGGGCTATCGTTTCCGCTCCTTCAGCTATCTGAAACATCCGCAGATCCAGCTCAATCTGCTCAATATCGGCAATAACGGTTTCCTGTCCGGCGTCAGCGGCCTGAGCATGAATGCCAAGACGATGCGCGGCGTCTTCGGGTCCAGCATCGCCGGCAGCGCGCCGACCTATTATGTCGGCGGCGGCTTCGCCGGCGTGCTGTCCCTCACCACCGGGTTCTGAAACCCGTCATCGCGAAAGCCAAGTCCATGACACGCACACCCCGGGTCCTGACCTTCGACGTCGTCGGCACGCTGATCGATTTCGAACGGGGCATGCATGACTCCCTGCGCGCCCTGCGCGGCCCGGACGCGCCGCCGCTGGACTTCGAATCCTTCCTGACGGCCTATCGCGGCATGCGGAACCGGCCGGACAAGCGCCTGTTCCCCGAGGACCTGGAGCCGATCTATCACGAACTGGCGCCCCGCTTCGGCCTGCCGCCCGGCAATGAGGCGGCGCGACGCTTCGTCGCGGCGGCGCATGACTGGCCGGCCTTTGCCGACTCGGTCGAGGCTCTGGCGCGCCTGTCACGGCATTTCCGGCTGGTGGCGATGACGAATGCGCGGCGCTGGGCCTTCGCCGGCATGGAGAAGACGCTCGGCATGCCGTTCTTCGACACCGTCACCGTGGATGACGCAAGATGCGAGAAGCCGGATCCGGCCTTCTTCGATCGTGCGCTGGCGAAGCTCGCCCCCGCCGGGTTCGTCAAGACGGACGTGCTGCACGTGGCGCAGAGCCAGTTCCATGATATCGGCGTGGCGCGCGCGCTGGGCTATACCGTCTGCTGGATCGAGCGGCGCAAGGCGGCGGGCGGCGGTTTCGGCGGCACCGTCGCGGTCGAGACGCTGACCGCGCCCGACTATCATTTCCACAGCATGGCCGAACTGGCCGACCTGGCCGATCGCGGGGGGCTGGTGATGAAGACGCCGGGTGCAGGCGATCCTGCTATGATCTGAAAGTCATTCGGCAGGAAACTCTGTGCCGGCGGCCGTTTCGGATGATCCGACCGTGCCGTCCGTGATGGAGTGGAGAAAGCCCACCGAAGAGAAAGAGAGAGAGTCATGTCTGTCTTCCGGCCGAAATACATCACCTTCGACTGCTACGGCACGCTGACCCGCTTCCGGATGAGCGACCTGGCCCGCACCCTGTTCGCGGACCAGATCCCGGAAGAGGGGATGACCCGGTTCTGCGCCGATTTCGCGGGCTATCGGCTCGACGAGGTCCTGGGCGCCTGGAAGCCCTATCGCTATGTGGTGATGAACGCGGTGGAGCGGACCTGTCGCCGCTGGGGCATCCGCTTCGACGCCGACGTCGCCAACCGTTTCTATGACGCGGTGCCCACCTGGGGCCCGTGGCCGGACGTCACCGAGCCGCTGAAAAGGATCGCCCGCGAGATCCCGCTGGTGATCCTGTCGAATGCCGACAACCGGCAGATCCATGACAATGTGCGGCTGCTGGGCGCGCCGTTCCATCGCGTCTACACCGCCGAGGACGCGCAGGCCTACAAGCCGCGCATGCGCGCTTTCGAATATATGTTCGACCAGCTTGGCTGCGGGCCGCAGGACGTGCTGCACGTCTCCTCGTCGCTGCGCTACGACCTGATGACCGCACGGGACCTGGGCATCACCCACAAGGTCTTCGTGGCGCGCGGCCATGAGCCCTCTACTCCGGCCTATGGCTATACCGAGATCACGGATATCGGCGGCCTGCCTGCCGTCGTCGGACTGTAACCCTGGACCCGCGCCAGACAGCACCGGTCGGCGGCCGAGCCGGCGCGATCCCCCGGCGGGCCGTGCTGGGCGGCGGGG
>NZ_JABXXP010000149.1 GCF_013376155.1 Nguyenibacter vanlangensis | reverse complement strand
CCGCCGCGCGGCGGCTGCGATCCGCTCTACGCCGCCGCGCCGCCCGCGGCTTCGATCTCGGCGCGAACCGACTGCATCTTGGCCATCAGCAGGTCCAGGGCCGGTACATCCATCTTGTCCGCTGCGTCATAGGACGCCTGCAACTCCTGCAGGCGCGCCTGGGCGGCCTCGACCGACAGGTCGGACAGCGCGGTGGCCGCGTCCGCCAGGATCGTGCAGCGGGTCGCCGTCATGTCGGCAAACCCGCCCGCGACGAAGAACCGGTCCGTCACCTTGCCGTCCTGATGCAGTTCGACGACACCGCCACGCAGCAGCAGCATCATCGGCGCATGGTCGGGCATGGCGGCGATGTCGCCTTCCAGACCCGGGATCACCGCCATATCGACCGCGCGCGAGAAGAGAACCTTCTCGGGGCTGACGATCTCGACCTCAATCGGCATGGCCTGTCTTCCTTAAAGCAGATCGCGACGAGGCGCCGGCCTCGTCGCGCGACGATGCACGCGGTACGCTGGAGCACTCCGTCATTCGACGAATCACACGAACTGCTCCGGTCTTCCGGCTTTCAAAGCCTCACCGGGGCACCCGGGCGGGCGCCCCTTCAGGACATGGCCGATCAGGCCGTTTCCTTCATCTTCTCGGCCTTGGCCACCGCTTCCTCGATCGAACCGACCATGTAGAACGCGCCTTCCGGCAGATGGTCATATTCGCCGGCGACGATCGCCTTGAACGAGCGCACCGTGTCTTCCAGCGACACCAGCTTGCCCGGCGCGCCGGTGAAGACTTCGGCGACGTGGAACGGCTGCGACAGGAAGCGCTGGATGCGGCGCGCGCGCGCCACCAGCAGCTTGTCGTCCTCGGACAGTTCGTCCATGCCCAGGATCGCGATGATGTCCTGCAGCGACTTGTAGGTCTGCAGGATGCGCTGCACGTCGCGGGCGACCTGGTAATGTTCCGCGCCCACGATCTTGGGGTCCAGCGAGCGCGAGGTCGAATCCAGCGGATCGACGGCCGGATAGATGCCCATTTCGGCGATCGAGCGGTTCAGCACCGTGGTCGCGTCCAGATGGGCGAAGGTCGCGGCCGGCGCCGGGTCCGTCAGGTCGTCGGCCGGGACATAGACCGCCTGGACCGAGGTGATCGACCCCTTCTTGGTCGAGGTGATGCGTTCCTGCAGCGCGCCCATCTCGGTCGCGAGCGTCGGCTGATAGCCCACCGCCGAGGGAATGCGCCCCAGCAGCGCCGAGACCTCGGCGCCCGCCTGGGTGAAGCGGAAAATGTTGTCGACGAAGAACAGGACATCCTGGCCTTCCTCGTCACGGAAATACTCGGCCAGCGACAGGCCCGACAGCGCGACGCGCGCGCGGGCACCCGGCGGCTCGTTCATCTGGCCATAGACCAGCGCCACCTTCGAGCCCTCGGTCGTGTCCTCGCCCAGCTTGATCACGCCGGCATCCTGCATTTCGTAATACAGGTCGTTGCCTTCGCGCGTGCGCTCGCCGACGCCGGCGAACACCGACACGCCGCCATGCGCCTTGGCGATGTTGTTGATCAGTTCCTGGATGATGACGGTCTTGCCCACGCCGGCGCCGCCGAACAGGCCGATCTTGCCGCCCTTCAGATAGGGGCACAGCAGGTCGACGACCTTGATGCCGGTCACCAGGATCTCGCTGGCCGCCGCCTGCTCGTCGAAGGCGGGCGCCTTGCGGTGGATCGTATAGCGCTTCTCGGCCTTGACCGGGCCGCGATCGTCGATCGGCTCGCCGATCACGTTCAGGATGCGGCCCAGCGTGCCGGGGCCGACCGGAACCGAAATCTGCGCGCCGGTCGCCACGACCTCGGCGCCGCGGATCAGGCCGTCGGTCGAGTCCATGGCGATGCAGCGCACCTCGTGCTCGCCGATCTCCTGCGCCACTTCCAGCACGAGGGTCTGGCCGTTGAACGAGACGTGCAGCGCATCGAGGATATGCGGCAGCGTGCCCTCGAACTGCACATCGACCACCGCGCCGCGGACCTGGGTCACGCGACCGACGACGTTGCTGTTCTGCGACTGGCCCTGCGTGGCGACAGGAGCCTGGTACTGTGTGGTGTCCGACATGGGTTAGCTCCTGCGGCGAGGAAACGAAATCGGTCCAGGCATCGGCTCAGACCGCCTGGGCGCCCGAGATGATCTCGATCAGTTCGTTGGTGATGTTGGTCTGGCGCGTGCGGTTATAGGTCAGCGTCAGCCGGTCGATCGCCTTGCCCGCATTGCGGGTGGCGTTGTCCATGGCCGTCATCCGCGCCCCCTGCTCGCCCGCAGCGCTTTCCAGCATGGTGGCATAGAGCTGGACCTGCAGGTTGCGCGGCAGCAGGCTGGCCAGCAATTCTTCTTCGCCGGGCTCGAATTCATAGGCCGGGGCATCGATCGCGGGCGCGCCGTCATTGGCCGGCACCGACAGCGGCACCAGTTGCAATTCGGTCGGCGTCTGCGACATGACGTTGCGGAAACGGTTATAGACGACGGTGCAGACGTCGAATTCCCCCGTCTCCAGCATCGCGGCGATCCGCCCGCCCAATTCGGCCGCGGCCGAGAACGGGACCTCCTTGCCGCCCGAACCATGGATATGGCCGACCATCAGCGCCGAGAATTCCCGCATCAGGTAGTCATGGCCCTTGCGCCCCACCGGCAGCAGGCGGACGGTCTTGCCCTCGGCCTGCAGGCGGCGGATCAGGTCGCGCGTCGTGCGGTTGATGTTGGCGTTGAACGCGCCGGCCAGGCCGCGATCGCTGGTCATCGGGATCAGCAGATGGACCTTGTCGGCCCCCGTGCCGGCCAGCAGCTTCGGCAGGGCGGCCTCGCCCCGGGTGCCGGCCGCCAGTTCCGCCAGCATCCGGCGCATCGCCGCCGCATAGGGACGCGCGGCCTCGGCGCGGGCCTGCGCCCGGCGCAGCTTGGCCGCCGCCACCATCTTCATGGCGCTGGTGATCTTCCGCGTCGATTTGACGCTGCCGATCCGCGCGCGAAGTTCCTTGAGGGATGCCATGGATGCCGGCCTGCCCTCAGCCCGCGAACTGACGGCCGAAGCGCGTCAGGAACTCGGTCAGACGGGTTTCGGTTTCCTTGGTGATCTGCCGCTCGGTGCGGATCGAATCGAGGATGTCCTTGCCGGCGGTGCGCAGTTCGGACAGCAGCTGCCGCTCATAGGCGATGACCCTGTCCACCGCCACCGCATCGACGAAGCCGCGGGTGCCGGCGAACAGGATGCAGACCTGCTCCTCGACCTGCAGCGGCGAGGTCTCGGGCTGCTTCAGCAGCTCGACCAGGCGCGCGCCGCGGGCAAGCTGCTTCTGCGTCGCCGGATCGAGGTCCGAGGCGAACTGCGAGAAGGCGGCCATTTCGCGATATTGCGCCAGTTCCAGCTTGATCTTGCCGGCAACCTGCTTCATCGCCTTGATCTGCGCGGCGGAACCGACGCGCGACACCGAGCCGCCGACATTCACCGCCGGACGGATGCCGCGATAGAACAGGTCGGTTTCCAGGAACACCTGGCCGTCGGTGATCGAGATCACGTTGGTCGGGATATAGGCCGACACGTCGCCCGCCTGGGTTTCGATGACCGGCAGCGCCGTCAGCGACCCGGCGCCATAGGCGTCGGACATCTTCGCCGCGCGCTCCAGCAGGCGGGAATGCAGATAGAATACGTCGCCCGGATAGGCCTCGCGCCCCGGCGGACGGCGCAGCAGCAGCGACATCTGGCGATAGGCGACCGCCTGCTTCGACAGGTCGTCATAGACGATCAGCGCATGCATGCCGTTGTCGCGGAAGAATTCGCCCATGCTGCAGGCGGCGTAGGGCGCCAGATACTGCATCGGCGCCGGGTCGGAGGCGGTGGCCGCGACCACGATGGAATATTCCATCGCGCCCGCTTCCTCCAGCGTGCGGACCAGTTGCGCCACCGTCGAGCGCTTCTGCCCGATCGCGACATAGATGCAGTACAGCGACTTCTTGTCGTCGCCCAGCGCGTTGACCGGCTTCTGCGCGACGATGGTGTCGATCAGGATGGCGGTCTTGCCGGTCTGGCGATCGCCGATGACAAGCTCGCGCTGGCCGCGCCCGATCGGCACCAGCGCGTCGATCGCCTTGATGCCGGTCAGCATCGGCTCGCCGACCGACTGGCGCGGCATGATGCCCGGCGCCTTGACGTCGGCGCGCTTCATGATCACGTCGCCGACCAGCGGCCCCTTGCCGTCGATCGGCGTGCCCAGCGCGTCGACCACGCGGCCCAGCAGCGCCTTGCCGGTCGGGACCTCGACCACCTTGCCGGTACGGGCGACCGTATCGCCTTCACGCATGTCGGAATCGTCGCCGAAGATGACCACGCCGACATTGTCGTTTTCCAGGTTCAGCGCCATGCCGCGCTGACCGGTGGCCGGGAACTCGACCATCTCGCCGGCCTGGACGTTCCGCAGGCCATAGACGCGGGCGATCCCATCGCCGACCGACAGGACGGTGCCCGTCTCGGCCACGTCGACCGGGTTGTCGAACGTGGCGATCTGCTGCTTGAGGATATCCGAAATCTCGGCGGGACGGATTTCCATCACGCGGCTCCCTTCATGGCGTGGTGCAGGCGGGTCAGGCGAGAACGGAGACTGGTGTCGTACAGCCGCGCGCCGACGCGCACGACCAGACCGCCCAGCAGCGCCGCATCGACGCGCTCCTGAATATTGACTTTGGAATAGCCGGCCTCGGCGAGGCGGCTCCGAAGCTGGATGCGCTGCAGGTCCGTCAGGGGATGGGCCGAAACGACCTCGGCCACGGTCTCGCCCCGGCGGGCGGCGGCGATCGCCGCCAGCGCGTCAAGGATCTCGGCCAGCCTGGACAGGCGGCGGTTGCGGGCGACGACGCCCGCGAAATTACGGATGATCGGGCCGAATCCCTGCGCATCGAGCACGGCGTTCAGCGCGCGCGTGGCCTCGGCGACGTCGAGCGTACGATCCGTCAGAAGGGTGCGGAATTCGGCGCTGCCGGCGATCAGGCGCGACAGGGCCGCGGCCTGGTCCAGAACGGCGTCAAGCTGCCATTGATCGGCGGCGAGGTCATAGAGGGCCGTCGCGTAACGACCAGGCAGGCCATTGGCAACGGAGGCGATCGGTATTGTTGTCGTTCCACCCGAAACCACGGTCGGCCTTTCCATCCCAGATCCAGAACACTGCCAGCATGCCGGCGGCCGGGAGAGTCTCCCGCCTGCCGCTGGCCGGGCGTCTAGCATGCTGACCGATACGGCGCAACAAGACGATGAAGCCCGTGTAATATATGATGCGTCCGCATGCCGCCCCGCCCGTCCGGTCAGGCCGGCATGCGCGCCACGGTTGCGTCGGCTCCAATCGTTTCGGCCCTGGTCGTTTCAACTCCGGCCATTTCGCCCCTGGCCGTCTCGGCGGCGCGGAACAGGGTGGTCTCGCGCCGGACCAGGGTCACGCCCAGATCGACGATCCGCGGCACGTCGCGCCGCCCGGCCAGCAGGTCCAGCACCATGCGGCCGGTCCGTTCGCCGATCGCCCGGAAATCCACCGCGACCGTCGTCAGCGCCGGCACGACCTGGCGGCCGATCTCGAACCCGCCGAAGCCGATCAGCGACATGTCCTCGGGCACCCGCACCCCCCGGCGGTGGCACTCCATCAGCGCCCCCACCCCCACCAGGTCCGACACCGCGAACACGGCCTGCACCTTCGGCGCGCGGTCCAGCAGATGCCCCATGGCCCGCGCGCCATGGGTGAAGGACACCGGCGGATTGCCCATGCGCAGCACCAGCGCGTCGGACAGTCCGGCCTCGCGCAGGGCCTCGGCGAAACCGTCCAGGCGCTCGCCGCCGCGATGGTCGCA
>NZ_JABXXP010000148.1 GCF_013376155.1 Nguyenibacter vanlangensis | reverse complement strand
CGACAACATCCATGGCGGTAACGATGCCGCCGGGGCGACGACGGCGAACGGGCAGAATGCCGGCATCATCCTCGATGCCAATACCCAGGCGACCGTGTCCGGCGGCGGCGACACGATCACCGAGAATGCCGGCGACTCGCTCGTGGTCACGGGCGGTGGAAACACGATCTACACCGGTCCGGACGAGGCGCTGGAGGTCAGCGGCACCAACGGCAGCTACGACAACATCCATGGCGGTGACGACGCTGCCGGGGCGACGACGGCGAACGGACAGAATGCCGGCATCATCCTCGATGCCAATACCCAGGCGACCGTGTCCGGCAGCGGCGACACGATCACGGGTGGTGCGGGGGATTCACTGATCATCAATGGTGTCAACGACACAGCCAACATCTCAAGCGGAACGGTGAATCTCAACGAGAACAACGAGGTCGTCACCATTATTGGCAGTAACGACACGTTGGGAGCGGCCTGGACTGGCGATACGGTCGGCTTCACGGGAACAAACGACACAGCTAACATCTCAAGCGGAACGGTGAATCTCAACGAGAACAACGAGAATGCCACCATTATTGGCAATAACGACACGTTGGGAACGGCCTGGACTGGCGATACGGTCGGCTTCACGGGAACAAACGACACAGCCAACATCTCAAGCGGAACGGTGAATCTCAATGAAGACAATGAGAACGTCACTGTCATTGGCGACTATGACACAGTCACCGGGAGCACAGACGCTTTTCTGACCGTTGAAGGCGCCAACGATACGATAACCAATGGCAATGGCGGAAAGCTTACCTTGGAGAGTGCCAGTAACGATAGCTTTACGCCGGGTAGTAACGCGACGATAGATATCGCGGCTGGGTCCAACAATAACCGATTCAATATGGAAGGTACGGGCGACGCAATCATTGATGACGGGTCGAACAATACGTTCAATGGGACGATTGCCGGTGCCAATGACGAGACATTCACCTTTGGTGACAATAGCAGCCATAATGTAGTTACCGGGAGTAACCTCGTCGTCCATCTTGGAAACAATTTAAGTCTGACCGTGACTGGCAGCCACGACATTTTCACGGGCGGCGACGGTGATACACTGAACATTATCGGATCGAATGACACGGTGGACACTAACCATGCCCACGTGACTTTTTCGGGCGGCTCGAATGACAAGATCGCTGGCGCAGGCGATGAACAAAACGGCGGTGTATACACTTATACGACTACGTACGTCACGACATATACTTATACGGTTTTTTATGGCCTGGATGCAGATATCACCAAGCCGATGAACGTCATCGGTCAATATGACCTGTCGCATGGGCTGTCCGCGAATGCCGCAGACCATGCCTGGAGTTTGAACGAACAGGCTATTGATGCGGGTACCGGTGAGCCTGGCGCCGTTGCGCCGTCATTGTTGGTCGGAGGCCTGGTTGATGATCGCCGCCCAGTAACGTGGAGCTTTGCCGAGACGCCTCCCCAGGGTGTGCCCCTGTATGGCGGAACCATCGAAGGGGCATATCAGGCTGCGGTGGAACAGGCGCTCGACACATGGTCCAAAGCCGCTGGTATCGATTTCGAGCAGGTTGCGGACTCCGCCGCATCCGATATCCGTATCGGCTGGGGAAACCTTGATACGGCGGATACGGGTGTTGTTGGTGTCACGCTCCTAAAGACCGATGCCGGAGTCTTGCGCCCCGGTACCGTGATCGAGTTGGAAAATCCCCAACAAGATCCTTTGATGCAGGCAAGCGGCGAGACGTTTACCTACGCTGGGAGCCAGGTAGGCCTCCAGCAACTTGCCCTGCATGAGATCGGTCATGCGCTTGGCTTGGCCGAAAGCGCCGATCCGACCTCAATCATGTATCCGCTGCTGGGGTCTCATAATAAGACGCTCAGCGCCTCCGATATCGCCGATATCGCTTCGCTATATCCCACGGCGCGAGACGCGTCCGTAACGTCATCGATGATACAGGCTATGGCATCTTTCACCGGCACCTCAGCACCGATCGACACGTCAGTCTCCTCCCCTCAAAATAATGCAGAGCAACTGCTTAGCGTACCGGCACATACATCATGAGGCGCGCGCCGGTTGCAGCACCCGACCTGCCGGCTGGCAAACAGGTCTCGCCCAGTGAAGCGCCTGATTTTATCAAAAAATGCGAGCTCATTCTCGAAAAGGATCCTTCTCACCTCCAGGCGATGCAGGTGCTGGGAACGTTCTATGCCCAGCAGAAACGGTTCGACAGGGCGATTCCGCTCTTGCGGGCGGCGCAAAAGCGAGATCCCGATAACCCGGTAGGCCTTAATAATCTTGGAATGGCCCTGCAAACGACTGGTGAATGCCAGGAGGCAATCTCCTGTTTCCGCAAAGCGGTCGAATTGCGGCCATCCTATGGAATGGCCTTGAATAATCTAGGGAATATCCTTGCCGAGCAAGGGAACCATGAAGCTGCAATCCAGTCTTATCAGACTGTACTTTCGATAACGCCGAATGACGCGGTTGCTCTCAACAATCTTGGCGCGGCTCTCCGGTCCACCGGACGAATCGAAGAGGCCGTTCTTAAATTCCAAGCCGCTCTGATATATGTGCCAGAGTTTATACAGGCTCGGATGAGTTTGGCAATTTCGTTGAGAGAGCTTGAGCGTGTCGATGAGGCAATTGCCTGTTATAAAACAATAATATTGCAAGATAACACGAACTTCTCCGCCCATTTCGGCCTTGCGGAGTTGTTTCAGAAATCTGGGCAATATCATGCTGCGATTGGATATTTCAAGTCTGCCAGCGTGTTGAAGCCTGCCGAATCGATGCCGCTTTTCAAATTGGGGATTGTTTTACAAGAACTTGGACACATTGATGTGGCCATTGGTTACTTTCGTCGTGCTATAGATCTCACCCCCGATTGTTCACGGTATTATTTGTCTCTGGCTCAGGCTACTAAGTTGGCTGCGGATGACCCCTATTTCTTGTCCATGCAACGGCTGCTCAGGGATCGATCCTCGCTTGATGATGCTGATTGCACCGATCTGCACTTTGCCCTTGGCAAGGTCTACTCGGACCTTGGAGCGCATCAACTTTCATTCGACCACTTTCTCGAAGGCAATAAACTGCGTCGTCGTTCCCTTACATACGACGAAAAGCATGCGATTAACCGCGCGAAGAAGTTATGTGAGTTTGTATCAGCCGATACTGTCGCAACGCTTGCCAAAACGGGCCATTCCTCGTCACTTCCCATCTTTATCGTTGGGATGCCTCGTTCAGGTTCGACATTGGTCGAACAGATTCTGGCTAGCCATCCCGAAATATATGGAGCTGGCGAGATAAGCAGTCTCTCCGACACATTTCATTCCGCGGCATCAAGATTTGGGCGATGGCAATCACTAGTGCCAGTAGAGAATCTAACGATTTTGGAGCGAATATCTGTTTCTGAAGATTATTTGGATCGACTTCGTAAGCTGGTGCCAAATAGAATGCAATTTCAGAGACTGTCCAGAATTATCAACAAAACTCTAAGTAACTATCAACATGTAGCACTCATTCATATACTATTTCCCAATGCGCGGATTATTCATACCATCCGAGATCCAATCGACACATGCCTATCATGCTTCTCGACCTTCTTTCATTCTCAGGATTTTACCTTCGACCTCGGAGAATTAGGGAGACGCTACCGCAGTTACGGTGAACTAATGAAACATTGGCATGAGATCCTTCCACATGGCACAATTTATGATGTGCATTATGAGGATGTTGTCGAAGATCTTGAACAAAGTGCACGAGCATTGATTGCATATTGCGGTCTCGCCTGGGACGATGCTTGCCTGAATTTCCACAAATCAAACCGACCCGTCAGAACCGCAAGTGTACACCAAGTGAGAAAGCCAATCTATCGCAGTTCAGTCAAACGCTGGCGGCCGGATGACGAGATTTTGCGCCCGTTGCTCGATGGCCTAGGAATCTATTAATGTCGTGGAGTACATTTGGGCCTTGTTAAGGGCGCAGACCACAGCCTCGCTGGTTGAGAGATATCATCGTCAGGTAAAGAGGGCAACGCGCTTGCGCTATTTCACGAATCGCATCCTGGCATATAATTGCCCATATGGGATCAGACGGGTGTCTATCGATGGATAACGGTCTACTGCAGTTTGCCGTCGCCGATATCCCTATCGGCGAAATGGTCGAATCATCGGAGTGTGTCTGCATTTTGTCTGTTCAGTTCACAACGCTCGACATGAACGACGCGAGCTATCTCTCATGCTCGGCTTCTTGGTAGATGTCATTTTACGATGAAAAGTAGCGCCTGGCCGGACTCCCCGACATCGCGGCCCTTCGCCGCGCCGGCCGGCAGGTCCTCTGGACACCGTGAAACGCCCGTGTTGTCGCCGCGAGTGTCTTAAGGCCGCGACGGCGCGGGGAAGTCGTCAGCGCGTCCCGCGCCCTCGCGCACGGACGCCGTCCCCTGGCCCCGCAGAGCGCGCGCGGATGTGATGCCGGCATCGCCGGACCGGCGGTCCCGTCACCCCTCCCGCAACGCGCGGGCGATCCAGTCCAGGTTGGCGCGGCGCAGATGGCCGTAATGATAGAAGGCGACATTTTGGCCGGGCGTCGCCAGGACCGCGCGAACGACGGCGGCGAACGCGGCCTCGGATGGAAAATCGGCCGGGGACGGGCGCAGGACGACGCGCGGCAGCACCCCCGCCGGCAGGGCATCGCGCACGTCCAGCAATGTGGACACGACCGCGCGCGGGTCCGGCTGGTACAGGCAGAGTTCCAACCCGTCGCTGGCCGCCGACAGCGCCGCCAGGTCGCTGCCTTCCAGCCAGGCGGCGACCGGATTGCGCTGCACCGAGGGAATGACGTGCAGCGAACCGGCCGCGCCGATCTCCGCCCGGATCGCCGTCACCAGGCCGGTGATGACGCCGCAGCGCCATGCCAGGAACGCGCGCAGCGCGTCGTTCGACACCATCTCGGCCAGCAGGCGCGCCATCCCGTCATCCCAGCCGCGATCGACGGGGCGGGCCAGATAGCGCGAGGCCTGGTCATGCATCGTGCGGCGCAGGGCGTCGGCGTCGATCCCGTGCTCCGCCGCGCCGGCGCGGCAGGAGGCACAGAAACACAGGCCGGCCACGGCTTCGAACCACGGGTCGCGGTCCAGCAGGGATATTTCGTGGTGATAGCCGTGCTGGTAAGGTTGCCAGCCCGGGGTTTCCAGTACCAGCCCCCGCACCGCCGGCATGCGCGCGACTTCGCCGGCCAGCGCGACGGCATAGGCCCGCACGTCCGGATGCGCGGGGCACAGGCTGTACGGATAGCGGTCGCCGAAGACATTTTCGCAGGTGACGTGCGGATGGCGCCTTCCCAGTTCCGTATTATGCAGCAGCACCATCCAGCCCAGGATGCCGAGACCCTCCTCCGCCAGCACGCTCAGTTGGGCGTCGTCCAGCAGGCGGTCCGCCATGACCGGCCGGATCGTGCCGAAGCGCGACGGATCGACACGGACATGCACCGCCCCGTCCTGCGGGAAATGGACCCGCGACGTCCGGCCCTGGGGGCGCAGGAACTTGCCGGCATGATAGGCCACCGCGACGGTCAGGGTGTCCAGGCCCATATCCCGGATCCGACCGGCAAAGAGCCGCAGGTCCGGCTCATCCTGCAGGTCCCATGGATAGATGTACAGGCATCGGCGCATGCCAGTCAGCTTGCCAGTCAGCATGCCGGTCATCATGTCAGTCATCGGGGGCCTCCCGTCAGCCAGGACGCACCGACCAGGCCGGAATCGGCGGGAAGATAGCCGGGCACGACGATCGGCGACGTCCCCGGACGCAGGACGCGCGACGTGACCGCCGCATCCAGCGCCGCCAGCAGTCGCG
>NZ_JABXXP010000147.1 GCF_013376155.1 Nguyenibacter vanlangensis | reverse complement strand
GCTGGCGTTCGAGCCGGTCGGGGGCGGCCATGTCGTCCGCGTCGAGCCGGGCGAGGAAAGGCGCCGAACAGGCCGCCATGCCGCGCGTCAACGCGGCGACGATCCCGCCATTCGGCTGGGTGACGACGACGACCCGCGGATCCTCGGCCGCCAGTTCCGCCAGAATGCGGCCCGTTCCGTCGCGCGAGCCGTCATCGACCACCACGATCCGGATATCGGAGCGCGTCTGGTTGCGCAGGCTGTCGACCGCCTGGCGGATGGTGGCCTCGGCATTGTAGGCGGGCATCAGGATATCGACGATCGGTTCGGACATGATTTTGCCCCCCAGATTTTAGCCTCAAGAGTTTGGGCCCATGATTTCGAGTCCATGATTTCGGGCCCGGTGTCCGCTACCGTATCGTCCGGTCCTGGCCCCGCGGCAGGTAGGTGTCGAGCACCGTCATCTGGGGGCGATCCTGCCCGGTCTTGGTCGGTTCCAGCGTGTACATGTACTCCCCCCACAAGGGGCCGGCCGCCCAATAGGTCCAGCCCAGCCACACGGAGCGGTTGTCGCGCAGATAGGCGGCGATCCGGTCGAGGTCCTGCAGGCACTGATCGTTCCGTCCGACCCCGAACTCGCCGAGGAATCCCTTGTGGTGCGTGGCCTTGAGCCAATCGGTGAAGGAGGCCAGGCGGCCGACCGCCTGATCGGCGGGGATGCAGTCCGGACTGCGGCCCGAACTGTCCTGGTCGAAATATTCATGGACCTCGAAGACCATGTTGTGCGCGGGATCGCGCAGCCTTTCGGCGACCGGCCCGAACAGGCCGGCGAAGCCATGCGCGGCGTCCCAATTGACGGACGATACCAGGACGGGATTCCGGGCGCCCGCCTGCCGGGCGCCCAGGATCGCTTGCTGGGCGATGTCCCCCCAATCCTGCGCCGAACTCTGCTGCGGTTCATTCATCAGGCCGAACCAGACATAGGGCCGGTCGCGGAACGCGGCGCCCAGGCGGGTCCATAAATCCCGGAAATCGGCGGCGGATACGCTGTCGCCGCCGATCAGCGTGCCCCGGTAGCGGCCATAATCATGGATATCGAGAATGACCGTCCCGCCGACCGCGTGCACCTGGCTTATGAAATTATCGATCCGCCCCAGATAGGCGGCGTCCAGGGGCGTGCGCAATGCGGGTTGCAGCCGTTCCCACAGCACCGACAGGCGGAAGATGTTCATGCCCTTGTCGTGGAAATAGGTGATCTCGGCCGGTTTCGGGAAAAGATAATCATACCCGTAGCGGCCGGGAATCTTGTTGGACGAATAGGCCGCCCCCGCCAGATTGACCCCCCTGTAATCCTGGGCCCGGGCGGAAGCCGGCATTTCGGCGATAACCAGGGTTGGAACCAGGGTTGGGACCAGTGCCGAGGCCAGGGTAGGGGCCAGGGTAAGGGCCAGGGCGGCGGAACGCGTCAACATGCCAAGAAACATCGGTATTTTCCCCGCAATGGATCAGATCGCGGCGCCCGGCAGGGGACCGGCGCGGCCGGCCCATGCCATTTTCGGGGCGGGGCGCCATGTTTTTGCCGGCCGGATCGTCTCGGTCACGCCGTAGAGGAACCACAGGAGTGCTGCGGTCTTGATCGTGAACACCGAGGCGCCGATGCAGAGGGACGTGGCGAAATAGACCGAGATCATGGATTTCATGATCGCGCCCTCATGCGTCAGGGGCCGGCGGAAGGAGAATAATCCGAGATAGAACAAAGTCAGGATGGCGCCGAGATTGTTCAGCACATAGGCATAGCCCGTGTCGGCCGTATAGACCTGGGACGGCGCCAGCGCGAACCATTGCCCGACATTCCAGTAATCCAGCAATCGCCCCGAGAAGACCAGGCGCCCGGAAAAATCGTCGTTGATGATCGCGGGCAGCACGCCGGGCAGTTCGTGCATCGAGCCGACCAATGTCAGCGCCGTGGCGACGAGAATCGGCAGGATGAAGGACACCATGGGCATCTTGCAGAACGGGCTGAGGCGGAGCAGGAGCATGGCGGCGCAGCAGCCCGACGCGAAGCGGGAATCGGCCAGGATGAAGCACAGCACCGAAAGCCCGTAGAGCGCCACATAGCGGCGTCCCGGCTGATTGCGCGACACGCTGAGGCACCAGGCGAACACGATGGCGGAGAAATTCCCCAGCGAATCCGGTTCGAGAAAAATCGAGGACACGCGATGCGAGCCGAATATCGACTGAAAGAACGTCCGGCTGGCGGCGGCGCCGCGATTGCCGCTGAGGAAGAGATTGGTGTTGCTGTAGTTCACCGTATCGCTGGCGATGACGCCTTTCTGCACGTAGTAATCCCATATATTGAACATCTGGGAATAAAGGCCGGTCAGAACCAGTTCCATGAACCCGACCAGCAGGACCAGGACCATGATGATCCAGATCGTGGACCGGGCCGTGCGTTCGGTCGCCATGCGGCCCAGGCCGTAGAAGATGTACATGATGCCGACATCATGGACGATCTTGAAGCTGATGGCCGGGTTCACAAGCTTGGCCCCGAGCAGGAAACCGACCGTGACCGCGATGATCCAGAACGCCGGACGATCGATCCGGTTTCGGATCATATAGAAGCCCGTCCCCATGATCATGATTTCGACTAGGGCGATCAGAGGATTTCCGACATGCACCCAGTGGCGGGTGGAAATGAAGCAAAGCGCGAGATTGAACGACGCCCCGGCGATGACGAGGTATTTTCCGCCCTTGCGAAGGTCGGCCGGGGATGCGGCCCGTTCGGCCACCGCGAGAGACATGCTCATCCTTCCAGTTCACGGGCCAGTTCAGGGGCCGTCGGAAGCGCGGGGTTCAGCCTGGCATTCTCCCACGCGGGTCGCGGATCGGACGACAGGCGGCGCGCCAGGGACCGCCCGAGATTATGCAGCGGCAATTCGACCCAGCGATATGTCACGCTGGAAACGGCCAGCGTGACGGCGATCGTCAGGACCGCCAGCATCGCCTGCGTCAGATCGGGCGCGGCGAGCAGAAGCCGCGTGCCCATGCGATGTTGTAAAAAATCAAACAATGCCAGCAAAATAGGCAAATGCAGCAAATAGACACTGTATGAGAGTTCGCCCACCCATACCATGCGCCGATGGGTGAGCACGGCGAAGGACCGGCCAGAGGCGTACAGATCGCGGACGATCACGAACGCCGCCAGCGATTCGATGATATTATAGACCTGTTCCGGCACGGCGTGCCCGCCGAGCGCCAGCCGGTCATAGAGCAGGATCACCGTCGCGGCGGCCGGGACTGCCGGCGATGCCGCCCACGCCACGGACGGGAGCAGGGGGATCAGGGCGCCGATCGCAAAGGACAGGCCGAAATTCAGGCCGATTTCCGAGGGCATCGGCACCAGCGCCAGCACGAAGAACCCGGCCAGCGCCCACGGGCGCAGGCGCGCATGACGCATCAGCACCAGGATGAGCGGGAAAACGACCGAAAAGATCAGTTCCACCCGAAGGGACCACATCGGCCCGTTATAGCGCGTATACGCGCCGAGCAGCGCCAGGGCGACATGGGATGGGGATACCGGCGCCCCCAGATTGCGTGCGAGCCAATCCACGAAGACGCCGACATTCATGCTGTCGCGCACATAGACCGTCACGGCGATGGAAAAGGCGACGGAAACCCACAGGAGGGGAAAGATGCGGAACACGCGCTTCAGATAGAAGCCGAGAACGGTGTCGCGATCGAATCGGCGGACGCGGCGGAGGGACAGCGACAAGACGCAGCCGCTCAATACGAAGAAAAGCAGGACGGCCGCCTGCGCATTGAAGGCGTACGTCACCAGGTCATGAATGAGGCGCCCCCCCGGCGTCCGCGGCACCGGATCGTAACGGATGACCTGGATGACGTGCCCCGCCAGGACGACCAGGCAGGCGACCCCGCGCAGCGACGTCAGTTGCTGCAAATAGGCTTTTTCGGAACGCGCCTCGAACAGATGGTCCGACATTCATCGTCTCTCCGCCAGAAGAAACCCCCCGGCACAGGCCGGGATCAGACAGACATAAATACAAAACATATCGCGACACTATCGCCCGACGGCGCATGAAGTTCGCCGACCAGCCCGACCAACGGGTGTGAAAAACGTTTTAAAGGCTGGAATGCCGCACGCAGCCGCTGACATGGCGTGACCACGTATTTTTGTATCACCTACCCCTTCCCGCCCGCGCATTGCAAGCTCAAGGTTCCGTGATGCGATATCTTTTTTTCCAACAGGCGAAATAGTTTCTTGATTCCGGAGTGCGGATGGTCAACAAATTGCCTTATTCAGGGTGCAAGTGCAGATACGCTTTGTTAACTCGCTGAGTTTAAACGTTCCTGAGTTTCATATAAGCGTCACTTCAAGATGTCCGGCCGTCCGCCGCCGTGTGAGACGGTTTGCCTGAATCGATTACGTCCAGACACAATTACGTCCTGACCTTTCATTGCAATCTTCCCTGCGTTCTTTGCAACGAAGTAGAGGCGGAATGTTCGTATGACCGTTTCACTGGTTATATCGGTGCATGACTATCGCTCTCGCCGGAAGGCGAGCGTGCATTTCATTACCGCCGAAATGGCGAAACGGGGAAAGACGCGTTTCTTCTCGGTCGGGCTGAGCCGGCTGTCGGAGCACAGGGGCGACACGCGGGCCGACCTGGCCCCGCGGGCCAACCGCGTGGAATATGTCGACGGCGTGGAATGTTTCTTGTGGAGAACGAGCTGGCATCCGTTCAATATGCGGCGGCCGGCCCTGGCGCCCGTGGAAGAATCGCTGTTCTGGCTTTATCGGCGGCTGATTCCGCGCATTCCCAGGCAATGGCTGCGCGAAGCGGACATGGTCTTCATCGAGTCCGGCATGGCGCCGGTTTTCATCGAGGATGTGCGGAAGCTGAACCCTGCGGCGCGCATTATCTACCTTGCATCGGACGACCTGGATGTCATCGATGCGGCCGGGACGATCAAGCGGCGGTTTCGCGCCAATTTCGACAGCATCGATACCGTCCGCCTGCCGTCGCGCCTTTTGCAGGACGGCATGCCGCATAATCGGACATCGTATTTCATTCCGCACGGGATCGACCGTACGATCGCCCAGAACGACTATCCGACGCCGTATGGGAATCGGCGAAGCTGCGTCTCGGTCGGGTCCATGCTGTTCGATGCGAGTTTCTTCACGATCGCGTCCTCGCTGTTCCCGGACATCGATTTTCACGTCATCGGCGCGGGCAAGGCCGCGAACGGGCTGTCGGCCGGCAACATCATCGTGCATGAGGAGATGCCGTTCGCGCAGACCCTGCCCTATGTCCAGCATGCGGCCTTTGGCGTGGCACCGTATCTGGACCGGCAGACGCCGCGGTATCTGATCGATACGTCGTTGAAATTGCGTCAGTTCGGCATGTTCGGGATACCGGCGGTGTGCCCCGAATTCGCCCTGGGGGATCAGGAGGGGCGCTATGGCTACCGTCCCGGCGTACCGGAGACGATCCGTGACGCCATAGACAAGGCACTGGCGCATCGCGCGCCGATACGGCCGCACATGCTGGGCTGGGACGAGGTCGTGGACCGGATCATCGCGCCGAAAGCCTATGCGGACACCAGTCTTTGACGCCAACGCAGCCCGCCAGGGGCAAGTCGACGGGGCCAGTCGACGGGAGGAGGAACGGATGCTTCAGCAGGTCGGCGACCAGGATTGCCCGATAGTGGGGATCTATCGCACCGAAATTCTGCCCTTGTCCGAGACCTTCGTACGGGACCAGTCCCTGGCGCTGACGCGCTGGAAGCCCGTCATGATCGGTGAAAGGCTGATCGACAAGCTGCCTCTGGAGGGATTGCCGGCCCGCGCCCGCTATCGGGGGCCCGCCACCCTGCCCCAGCGGGCGCGCAGCATGCTGGCCCGCAGCCTGAACC